>JAOARS010000098.1 GCA_025210415.1 Marinifilum sp.
CAGCCAAGATTCAGGTACTTGATAGGTCAATCCAATATTTTTAAGCCTAACAAAACTCCCATCAGCAATTCGGGCTGTACTTTTATTATACAATTGATACGGATTTAATCCGGCATCGTTCAAATCTTCTGACTCCCATCTCGATAAAATCGCAGGAATATTGGTTGTATTTTCATCTCCCGGCTTTCTCCAACGATTTTTAAGCCCTGCTGGTAAACTCGAATAATCATCATAGTTATCACTGTAAACATTCTCAAGTCTGATTTTATTTCCGAATCGATAATTTAATCCGACTGATAAGGCCCAATTTTGGTACTGAAAAATGTTATCTAAACCACCAAAACCTTTTGGAGTTGTAGGCCCTTCATATTTGAGATAGTCTAAAATGTCAATTCTGTTTTGTAAATTAAGTCGCTGAATAATTTCTCCATTGGAACCATAAAATGTAGGAACCCCATTGGCATCTAATCCGGCAAATGGTATAGAAAATATGCTGTTAGAAGAATAGCCTTCAAGATTTGTACCCAATGGTTGAATTGCATCTCCAATTCTAGGCTCATCATGATATTCTGTTATTTTATCTTTACCATAACTAAATGTTAAACGTGTATCCCAATTAAAATCTTTCCCTCTTATATTTTGTGTACTTAGTGTAAATTCAAGCCCGTTAATTTCCATTTCACCAACATTTCCATACTTAATGCTAACACCTCCAATTCCGCTTGTAGTAACAAAGCCTAATAAGTCTTTCGATTTTCTTCTATAATATTCTACATTAGCATAAAGCCTTCCGTTTAAAACCTCAAGCTCCATACCTAAATTAAATTCATATAATTTTTCCCATGTAAAATCTTTGTTGGCCAATTCTTCTATGTATAAAATTGTTTCACCATCATCGCTGGTTGGCCTTAGCGGATCATTAGTTTTCAATATAAGCGATGGACTGGCGCCAATTCCATTATCACCAGACAAACCATAAGTTGCCTTTAATTTTAATCGGTCAACAAAATCAATTGATTTCATAAAATTTTCACCGTGTACATTCCAGGCAGAACTAACATTCCATGTTGGTAAATATCGTGAATTACTATCTTTTCCTTGTCGATTGTCTCCATCGTATCTAAAAGTAGAATTTATTATATATTTTCCCTTATAGGAATATGCTCCGGTTAAAAATATGCCTGTAAACCTATATTTCTCTTTATTTCTAAAGTAATCTTCCTGATCTCGAAATTTTAAATACCTCGCAACATTAGGATCGGTAATGGTTAATCCACCATTATCGTACAAATAACCCCATTCTTCATTGTGTGTTTCCGTTCTGTCAGTATATCTAATTTCTTGTCCAAAAAGAAGATTTGCAATTTGATTTTGATCTGACAACACCTTCCAATCAATTATATTTCTAACAAAATAGCTTGTTAAAGAGTTTTTAGTTGTGTTATAAAATCCACCTCTTGGTAATACAGTGTAAGGATCTCTTTCCGGTGAATCCGGATCATCGAAAAGGAAATTGTTATTATTTACAAACAAAGGATTATCGGCACGATATGCTTCTGCGTGATTGGATGATTCATGTATTTTTTGTTCCCTAAGAGTGTTTACCCATCTTCCCTGGAAAGTTGATCTAAATCTCAATTTTGAGGTAATTGCAAATTGAACATCTCCCTGGAATAACACATCATCAACATCTACATTTACATAGTTATGATCCAATTCGTATAAAATATTAAACGGAGCATAATCTCTTCTAAAATACTCTAATTCTCCGTTATCGTCATAAGGTTTTATACTACGACTTGTGTATAGTGCATAATTAAAAGGATTGATATCGAAGTTACGTTCATAAATTCCTGTAATAGGTTCAAATTTTCTGTCTTTTGAACCTGGTAATCGCTGATCTCTAATATTAGCAGATAGCTTAAATCCTAATTTCAAGCGTTTAGAAACATCAAAATCGCCTTTCAAAGATGTTGTATAATTTTCCACATTATCAGCAACGGTTTGTCCATCGTCCTGATAATATCCTACCGAAGTATAAAAGCGAGATTTTTCCGATCCGCCCGAAACACTAAATGAATGTTTCTGTGACAAGGAATTTCTAAACAAAACCTTAAACCAATCTGTATTTGCATTAGCATATTTCGATAAGAACTGATAATTCAAGCCTCCGTTAGATCCCCAACTTATATTGTTGTTAGAAATCTCATAAAACATCTTACTTAAAGCTCCATGATTTGCAGCTGAAGATGCTTTGGCAATATCAATCCAACCTTTTTCATACAACTCTTCGTACAAAAGCATTTCCTCATCAGAAGATAAAATATCGAATTGTGAATAATTGGGTTTTTGACGCAGAATTACACCACCCGAATAAGTAACCAGTATTTTTCCTGTTTTTCCATTCTTAGTAGTAATAACAATTACTCCGTTCATTGCTCTTGCACCATACAAGGCAGTAGCAGATGCATCCTTTAATATCTGATAAGACTCAATATCATCAGGATTTATCCCGACAACACCGGAACTTAAAACTGTTGATAGATTTCCTGAAGTTAAATCATTATTGGTTAGTTCAACAATATCCTCTTGCACTACACCGTCAACAACCCAAAGTGGTTTATTACTTCCATTTACCGAGGCTTTTCCTCTAATACGAACAATCGGCGAAGTTCCGAATGTACCTGAAACATTATCTACCTGCACACCAGAAACATGTCCCTGCAAGGAGCGACTTACATCAGCAATACCAGTTAAGGCAATATCATTTTGATGCAGTTTATTTGCTGCACCAGTAAACAAGCTTCTGTCAATTTTCTGAAATCCTGTTGTAACAATTACCTCTCTCAATTTTTCATCAGAAGGAAATAATACAACGTTTATATTTTCCAACTCTCCAATACTTACTTCTTTGGTTTTCATGCCTATAAATGAAAAGACCAAAATAATGTCAGAATCATTGGTTGTAATCAGGGAATAATTACCATTAATATCAGTCGAAGTTCCGAAATATGTTCCTTTTATAAGAATTGACACTCCGGGTAAGGCCATACCTTTATTATCGGTAACATTCCCATTAAGCTTTTTTACTTGAACTGCCTTATGAGCTTTAGAATTTTTATGCTTCGCATGAGAATCAGGTTTGATAATAATTACCCGATCTCTAATTTCGTATGCTAAGTTTACTTCTGAGAGGATTTCGGTGAGAATTTGCTTAACACTTTTAGGAATACCAGAAAGATTAATTCCTTTAACCTTCTTAATATCATCAACATTATACAGAAATGTATAGTTAGTTTGTTCCTTGATTTCAGCCATTACCTCAATCAAACTAACACCTTTCATTCTCAACTCCAATCTTTCTTCTTGTGGTAAAGCTCCAGATTTTTGTCCTGAAAATACAAATAGCAAAAAGAAAAAAAGGAGTCTTACTGCAAAAAACTCTTTTCTTCTCTGCATAAACGACTAATTCCGATTTTTTTTCATAATTTTGAGTGTGATTTGGTTAGTATTACACTTCTAGCAATAGTCGTGTTTATTGGCTTTGTCCGGGGTTTGTGGCAGCAAATCCCGGTTTTTTTTACACTTCTTCAACTAGTAGGTTTCTATCCTTAATCGTGAATTTCACCTTTTGTGTAAGCTCAATCAACTCCAAAATCTGATCGATATTGTCATATCTGGTAAGATCTCCTGAAAATCTCAATTCGCGTAAAGATTCATTTAAAAAGAACACTTCAACATTGTACCATCTTGAAAGTCTCATCATTATATCTTCCAAACTTTCATTCTCAAAAACAAATCGTCCATCTTTCCATGCAGTATAAATTCTGGAATCAACCGCATGCTTTACTACTTTTCCGGTCAATCGGTTGAAAAGGTATTGTTCGTTAGGCAACAGTATATCTTTGTTTCCAAACAATGTATCACTCATTTCAACTTTTCCTTCGACTAAGGTAGTTACAATTTCATTTAAATCTGAATAAGCATTCACATTAAACGATGTGCCAAGCACTTTTACCTGTACTTTATTTACGTCGACAACAAATGGATGGATAGAATCTTTAGCTACATTAAAGTAGGCCTCCCCTTCAAGTTCTACTTTTCTTACCCCCGATCCAAATTCTGATGGAAACCTAAGTTTCGAATTGGAATTAAGCCAAATTCTGGTTCCATCCATCAGTGTCAACTTGTATTCCCCCCCTTTGGGAATAACAATGGTATTGTAGGTTAATTGTAATTTGTTGTTATCTGATCTTTTCTGATAAATTAATTCCTGAGTGTTGTTTGATATAATGACATCACCTTTACTTAATGTAACTTCTTCATCAAGTTGGTATTCTTCTCCATCACTCGTTATAAGCAAAGCTTGCTGAGTTCCTGGCCTTATAATACCCGAAGTGTTATTATCAATTAAAATTGAAAAGAAATAGGCAGAGCCAATTGCAAGAATTAGGACAGCAGCTATTCTCATCACATTTAGCTGTAATTTTTTAAGCTTATTTTTTTTAAGTTTTGATTGAATTTTATCCCATCCAGCCGATTTATTAGTAACTTCTAACTTTGATTTTCTGTTGATGTATTGCTTTTCGGGATTTTGAGAAAGTTTTTGGAATAGATTCAAATTATCATTTTTAGCAAGTTTCCATTCCTCCAGGTACTGATGATTATCCTCATCGGTTAATCGATTTTCCAATCGTTTAACGATTAAATCAGCAATTTTAAATCCTGAATTTAAATCTTTCATTTTTTCTGCATTAATTATGAACTATAACAGGTTTATCTAAAAAAAGGGTGACAAAATCATTAAATTTTTTATCATCTTTTTTCTTTTTATAAGAATAACAACATTGTAAACAAGCCTTTCAAATTTTCTTTCAAAAATTTACTAGCTCTTTGCTTTTGCGTTTTTACAGTATTAATAGAGATATTCAAGTCTTCGGCAATTTCAGCATTTTTAAGGCCTTTTAAGCTTAAAAGGTATATCATTCTTGCCGATTCGGGAAGTTTATTAACTGTATCTGAAATGATTCTATTCACTTCTTCTTCAATTACATTATTCAAAAAATAATCTTCGCTTAAAACATCAGTTTTAGATTGGGCTTCATAGTTTCGCTCTACTTTCTGATGATCGAGATAATTTAAACAAGCATTGCGAACAGATTTATATAAAAAAGCTTTCAGTGCAGCTTCGTGAAAAAAAGATGATCTTTTTTCCCAAACTTTAATAAAACTCTCTTGCACTAAATCTTCTACAGCTTCGCTATTGGGAATATATTTTTGTCCAAATAAAAACAAGGCCTCATAATATTTATCATACAAACTCTTAAAAGCAGATTGGTTACCACTTCTGAATTTATCAATTGCTATGTTGGCACTTATTGACATTTAAATTAACCTTTAATGGATAAACAATATTATAAAATAATTTCACATTTCAATATCCAAATATTTTTGATTAGGCAAGTCGAGTCAAATAACATGCCACAATTAAAAAAGGGTGTCCCAAAAAGACACCCCAACAATTAATATCGCATTTTCTATAAATTTAATTTTTTCCTTAGTTGTTTTGGCAAGGCATCTTTGTGCACCATAATTGCAACTGTTTTTAGCCTAACGTAAGCTTCGCTCATATTAAGGTATCCTCCAAACTTATTGCTATCGGCAGCCCATGAATTTTTGGTTTTGTAATAAATAGTACCATTCTGATCTTTTACAATACCTGTTAAATGCATCAAGTGATCATCGGTTGTTTCAAAATTATCAAAAGTTGTTTGGCGCAATTCCTGATTGACGATTGGTTCTTTAGCATCAGTTTTAGTTTTTTCAGTTTTATTCTTAACTCCATCTTCCCATTTTGCAATTTCAGAATTACTCATATCTGTTTCTTTAACAGCTGGTAATATTGCATATCCTTTTCTGTGAGAAAAACCTTTTTCACTAACATCACCATCCCAACAAACCGAAAAGCCATTATTTAAAGCATAATCCATTACTTCCATTAGTTCATCAATTGGAACATTATAATATAAATCATCAGACCAATTATCAGGAATTTCCAGATTTACTTTCGCATAAAACGGATGGTGAGTATATGATGTTAGTTCCACATAATCTTCATGATTAAATCCCATTTCCTTTGCAAAAGCTTGAGGAGTATATTCTTTTCCTTCAAACTCAAAAGTTTCAGGTAATTTCCCCATATAAGTATCCAGCACCCCATTTACCGAAGCAAACCACACAGGAGTGATTTTCTTATTAGGATTCTTAACAATTTCATCCATCATAGCTTTGGTAGATTTTACCATTTCGCGATGAATATGAAAATCTCCCTGATACTTATTCCCATTATAAACTGATTCCGGAACAAAACCATGAGTTTTTACAACGTTCATTACATCGTGCGCCTGACCACCTTCACTATAGTTTCCTTTTCCATGTAAACGAAAATAACGTTTCGCTTTCTGAGAATATGCTTCACGAACCGTATACATTTCCGACAAATCAATTTCCGGAGATCCTAATCTTAACAATTCTGTTTCAATAAACGATGTACCTGCAAAACACCAACATGTTCCGGTACTTTGTTGATTTTTAACAGATGTTGTTTTTACTTCGGCAACAGTAGTAAATGTTTTTTCATCATTCCGTTCTTGCGCAGTTGCAACAACATTCAAGCTACTTATTAAAAGTAGTCCCAAGAGTAATTTATTCATGTGCTTTGTGTTTAAATGTTTTTACAAGTTATTAAGCTCTAACTGTTTTTTCTTTGGCATTTTATCTACAACCAATTGGTACGATTTGTCAATCCACTGTTTTAGCAAATCATCTGAAATACTTCCATCAATCATAACCGTATTCCAATACTTTTTATTCATATGATATCCTGGCAGCACAGCTGGAAATTTCTCTCTCAACTCTAATGCTAACTCTTCTTCGCACTTGACATTCATACTGAATTCCTTATTAATATTTGTAAGCAGGAACATTTTGTCTAAAACTTTAAATACCAATACTTCCTCATCAAAAGGAAAACTTTCAGTAACAGCCTTTTTCGAAAGGCAATACAATCTTAATTCTTCAATATTCATGATATTAATAATTTACTAAAGAAGACAAGCAAATATAAATAGTTTTACAAACATCTATGTACAATTCTCAACATACTACTCTAAAATGTCTTTTTAATCTCTGTATTATATTTTTGACAAAACGACTACAATTGAACACAAAGAAATGATAAAGTCTCATAAGCATAACTTAATACTACATTTTGTGTTGTTAATCAAATCACTTATGTTTATTCATGTATTTACTTGAAGTTTTCGTTCTCTACACTAACAAACACTTACAAAACACTTATCTTTACAACTTATAATCACAAAAAACGAGTAAGAGCTCTTAAAATGATTTTTTTTTAACTAATCTCGATTTTGTATATTTATATCACCAAAAACGCTTTTTAAAAGTTAGATCTAGTTATGAACCAAGTCAGCTACACTCAAAAATACAACTGGAAAGATAAACGAATCCTTATTGTTGAAGATGAGGAAATCAATAATATGTTCTTCGATGCTGCACTAAGCAGAACCGAATCTGAATTACTATGGGCAAAGAATGGAAAAGAAGCCGTTGATATCGTAGATGTTAATAAGGACGTTGACGTTATTTTAATGGATATTCGATTGCCAATAATGGATGGATGTGAAGCAACACGAAGAATAAAAAAACGTCACAGCGAAATTCCCATTATCGCTCAAACTGCATATGCTTTAGAGGGCGATCGTGAACGTATTTTAGATGCTGGATGTGACGATTATCTGGCAAAACCAATTCGGTTTGAAGAATTACTTGCAACCATAGATAAATACTTAGCAGATTAATCTACAGGTGCTATAAATGCATCTTCGATGTGTTCAATCTTAAATTTTTCTCCATTCTTAATTACGGCAATCACATCAAAGCGCACTTCTTGTTTAATTTCTTTTAAATCTATATAAGCCTGAGTAGCTCTAACAAGAAATTTAATTTTCGACAAAGTAATTGCATCCGAAGGATGTTCAAAATATTCCGTAGATCGGGATTTCACTTCTACAACAACAAGGTAATCACCTTTTAAAGCAACAATATCTAATTCTTTCTTTTGATAGATCCAATTTCGATCCTGAATTTTAAACCCCTTTTCAATAAGATACTTTGCAGCAATATCTTCACCTAATTTACCTAACTCGTTGTGTTTTGCCATTACTTATCTTTTTCCCATATAAATTTCACCTCTTTCTCATCTACCAATATCTTTACATATCTTCCCAAAGGCAATGTCCAGTTATTATTAATATGTCCCGCAGGAAATCCATAAACAACAGGATAAGAAAAACCGGAAACAGCTTCATTGATGATTTCATAAGCTGATTTGCCAAACTTTGGATCTCCTTCTTTCATGTTACTAAATCCTCCAACCACAAGGGCTTGAATTTCTGATAATTTTCCTCCCATTTTTAAATTGTGCATCATTCTGTCCAAATGATACAATTCCTCTCCAACATCTTCAATAAAAAGAATTTTACCATGAGTTTCAAAATCCATATTTGTTCCACGCAAACTATATAATATCGAAAGATTTCCCCCAATCATTTCTCCCTCAGCTACTCCCAAACGATTTAATTCATGTGGAAGAATAGTGTAATCTTCAACCTTTCCAAAAATAGCATTGAATAATGATTCCGTTGATTTTCCTGTATCATCATCAGAAAAATTAATAGGCATAACAGAATGCAAGCTTTCTACTTCCAATATATTATTCAGATAGCTATGAAACACTGTAATATCGCTATATCCAACAATCCATTTCGGTTTACGAAGAAAAAGGTCAAAATCAACATGCTCTAGTATTCGCACACAACCATAGCCTCCTCTGGCGCAAAAAATTGCTTTTATCTCCGGATCATCCAACATTTGCTGAAAATCCTTTAATCGGTTCAAATCTCTACCTGCAAACTGATGGTACTCATCAAAAACATGCTTACCCAATACCACTTTCAAGCCTAACTGCTCAAGCCTGGTAACAGCTATACCTATTTTTTCAGGCTCTATCTTTCCTGCCGGTGAAACAATCCCAATTTTATCTCCCTTTTGTAAAGCAGTAGGCTGATACATATTTATTTAGTTTTTATTGTAAAGTGAGTTCAAATTAAGAATAAAATACAAACCAAGAACAATATTTTTGATAATTCTATCTTATCTTTGCCACGATTTGGTAAAACTTGTGTTTATCAATTAAAAAGTAAGCAAAATAATCGTTGGAACAGGCATTTATACTCTGTTCCATTTGTAAAAAATATCTCAAATGAAGAAATTTAACAGAACTCTTGTAACTACAGCTCTTCCATACGCTAATGGTCCTGTTCATATCGGACACTTGGCAGGTGTATATGTTCCAGCCGATATCTATGTAAGATACTTGAGAATGAAAGGAGAGGATGTTCTTTTAATTGGCGGTTCCGACGAGCATGGTGTACCCATTACCATCAAAGCTCAGAAAGAAAGAGTTACTCCGCAAGATGTTGTAGATAAATATCACAATATCATTAAAGATTCATTTGAGAAATTTGGAATTTCATTCGATGTTTATTCAAGAACAAGTAATGAAGTTCATCATGAAACAGCATCTGAATTTTTTAAAACCCTACACAAAAAAGGAGAGTTTATAGAAAAAACAAGCGAGCAATATTACGATGCAGATGCAAATCAGTTTTTAGCAGACAGGTACATAACCGGTACTTGTCCTCACTGTAACAATGAAGGTGCTTATGGTGACCAATGCGAAAGTTGTGGAACTTCATTAAATGCAACTGATTTAATTAATCCCACATCTTCAATTACAGGAAACAAACCGGAATTAAAAGAAACCAAGCATTGGTATTTACCTCTTGATAAATATGAACCATATCTAAAACAATGGATTCTTGAAGAGCACAAAGAATGGAAACCAAACGTTTATGGTCAATGCAAATCTTGGTTAGATAATGGTCTTCACCCACGTGCGGTTACTCGTGATTTGAACTGGGGTGTACCTGTTCCTGTTGATGGTGGCGAAGGAAAGGTATTGTACGTATGGTTCGATGCTCCTATTGGATACATTTCAGCAACCAAAGAACATACTCCCGATTGGGAAAAGTATTGGAAAGCTGAAGATTCTAAAATGGTACATTTTATTGGAAAAGATAATATTGTATTCCACTGTATCATTTTCCCATCAATGCTTAAAGCAGAAGGATCGTATATTCTACCCGAAAATGTTCCATCCAACGAATTCTTAAATCTTGAAGGAGATAAAATTTCTACATCAAGAAATTGGGCAGTTTGGTTGCACGAATACCTTGAAGAGTTTCCGGAAAAACAGGATGTTTTGCGCTATGTTTTAACAGCAAATGCTCCTGAAACAAAGGATAATGATTTTACCTGGAAAGATTTTCAGGCAAGAAACAACAATGAATTGGTTGCAATTCTTGGAAATTTTGTAAATCGAGCTCTGGTTTTAACGCACAAATATTACAATGGAAAGGTTCCTGCAGCTGGAGAACTTACAAATTTCGACAAAGAAATTTTAGCTGAAATTCCTGTAATTAAAGCACAAGTTGAAAAGAGTTTAGAAACCTATCATTTCCGTGAAGCTTTAAAAGAAGCAATGAATTTAGCTCGCTTAGGAAATAAGTACCTGGCAGA
>JAOARS010000099.1 GCA_025210415.1 Marinifilum sp.
TAAAATCAATCAGCTTGCCAATACTGAAATCAATGCTGCAAGCTCTGAATTAAAAATTGAAAATGCCGATAAAATCTCAGGCGAAAGTCGCGATTCTGAATACAACATTCAGGTAATCGATAATTTGAATATTAAATCATCACGCGATAAATTTGATGTAAAAGAAATCGAAACACTTTACGGTACTTCAAACTTTACAAAATTTGAAATTGCTCAGTTGGGCGACGAAATTGACTACGAATTAAAGTTCGGACACATCAACGTTTTCAACATCAACAACATGTATTCCTTTATTAAGCTTGATTCGAAATACGGTAACATTGGCTTAAGTTTTATGAAAGGTTGCAATATTGATTACGAAATCAATCACAAATCGGTGAAGTTCGACAACTCGAATGATTTCACTTTAAAAAATGAAGAAACGGCCGACAAAAATACCTATGTAGCCAAAGGCAAAGTTGGATCGAAAAAATCAGTCTCGAAACTAAATATTCGTGCTAACAATTGTAAAATGAGATTAGAATAAGCTTATCCTCATAAAATACAAGTTACCTGATTTCGATTAAAAATATCTATCACAGAAAATCAGATTCATTTAAGATTTGCTTTAAAAAATTTGAGAAATTTTCTACTCAAAATCAGTGCAAACTGCGACAATAGTTTTCATCGAAATCAGGTAAGTTGCTTTTTTGCTATATTCAAACGGAATAAAAATTGAATAATCATGAGAAGAATAATAACATTTACAATATTGTGCTTCGCAATTACAAGTGTACTTGCACAAAAGAATTTGAAAAATACCTTCGAAAAAGATTTAATTAGCTACACCAATGCTTTTAACAACAAGCAATGGAACCTAGTTACCGAAATGATGTACCCACGTATTTTTGAGATGATGAGTAAGGATAACATGATTATGGTAATGGAAGGCATGGACAACATGGGTGTTAAAATGACTACCGATTTTAAATCAATCGATAGAATTTCTGATGTGGTTGAATCGGGCAACGAGAAATACTGCAAGATTCATTACTATGGTGTAGTTAAAGTAAAACTATCGGGTTTAATGTCGCAAGGTTCGGCTCTGGTTCAACCTAAATTCGAACAAGAGTTTGGAAAAGAAAATGTGAAGTATAACGAAGAAAGCAATTCTTTTACCATACAAGCTCATCGAGCGATGATTGCTGTTGCTGATAAAAAATCGAGCGATTGGAAATATATTGATATTAACTCGCCACAAGCTAAAGGACTTCAAAAATTAATTCCAGAACATGTGAAGAGACAGTTGAGGTAAAAATTAGCAATTGAAATTGATAGAAAAATTCATCAAAATAAGGAACAATTAGAATATGATATTGGAAGAGAAGCAGAATTAAGTTATCTTGGAATTAAAGTAACTCGCTTTACAAACAAAGAAATATTTAATAACCTTCCGGAAATTGCTGAAAAAACTGAGAATGAAAGCTCTAAAAATTCTAGCAATTCAAAAAAGTCCCCTTCAGGGGATTTAAGGGTTAAAAACAGTACACTATGAAAATATACTTCTCAGGATCGATTCGAGGCGGACAAGAGGACGCCGGACTCTACAAAAAAATTATCGATGAATTAAAAAAATACGGTAATGTATTAACCGAACACATTGGCTCTAAAATTCAGGAAACCAATTTATCAGACGAAGAAATTCACGATCGCGATTTAAAATGGGTAATGGAGTCGGATGTTGTGGTGGCCGAGGTTACTACTCCTTCGCTTGGTGTTGGTTACGAAATTGGCCGGGCTGCCGAATTCAATAAACCAATTATCTGCTTGTATCGAAAGAATGGAAAAAAACAAGTTTCAGCTATGATAGCCGGCTGTTCTCAGGTTAAAACTTTTGAATACAAAGAAATTGAAGATGCAAAGCAAATCTTGATTGAACAATTCCGTGATATCAATAAAGACTGGAAAAATATTTCTTACCTAAAAGACGGTTCTCCTATACAAGTAAAAGCATACGATTGTATCACAAAACTTGGAATTTTAGATTCGCTGGCAGAATACAATCCAACATTAACGGGTACCATTCCTTTGGGAATATCTGTAAAAGAAAGTGATTTGGACATTGCTTGCAGATTTTTTGATGCGGATCGATTTGAACGGGTTGTGGAGTCGATTTACAGTGAACAAAAAGGATTTAAAATTGAGCAAAAAGAAAAGGCCGGATATTGGGTGGTAATCGCCAATTTTAATTACGAAGGTTTTGATATCGAGATTTATGGGTCGGCCTACCCGGTAACTGCACAAAATTCTTACAGACACATGTTGCTTGAAGATCGTATTTTAAAATTATTGGATGATGATTTCAATCAAGAGGTGGTAAAATTGAAACAAGGTGGAAGCAAAACAGAATCAGCATTTGCAAACCTTCTTAAATTGCAAGGAGATCCTTTTATTGCTTTGCTGCAACTTGAATCATACAGCGATAGCGAAATCAAAAAACTTTGGAACAAATAACTTCCCTCCTATAAATCTTGCACAACTTTTAATACATTACTCGATCATTGGTGTTGTTTCTAAATAAAACACCAATGATCTGGTTAAATGGATTATAGATATCTATATTTAGAGAAGTCTTTAAATAACCTAAGATTACAATCAATTTCAAGGTAAAAATTAACGAAAAAACGCAGTTTACTATCGTAAATGAGCATTTTGAAGCCGTTTTTAACGAAAAAAATGGCAGTGAGAGAGGTTTTACAAAGGCTCCTTAGAAATAATCCTAACATATTTACCTCAAATACACAGAGTTTATCTCCCATTTACCTTCCCTTAACATCTCAAAACTTACGCCTAAATCTCTGTATAAAAATGGCTTAATAGCTTTAATCAAAATACTTAGGAAAACTTTTTAATGAATTAATAATCGTATATCGGAACATCGCTGATAACTATTGTCTCAATCTACTTCTCAATTGGATCTATACCGAGGGAAAATTTATACCTGAAATGGTATAAAAGGTTAGTTTACCCGTAAATAAGCATGCTTTGTCAAATCTATATCCGATTTAATCAGGGGATAATTATTTTAGGGTTGAAGAACAAGAGAAAATGACAAAATTAAATTGTTGGGAATATTTTAATTGTGGTAAAGAAACTGGAGGAGCTAATACCAAAAAATCAGGCGTTTGCCCTGCAAGTACATCAATTGCAAATACGGGAATAAATAACGGTGTTAGAGCCGGAAGAAGTTGCTGGACTGTTGAAGGAACATTGTGCAATAAAAGCATCCAAGGAGAAATAGAAGAGAAACTTTTGGAGTGCATTAACTGCAGTTTCTTTAAAGTGGTTGATGGCGAAGAAAACAGGGCTTTTGTTTTATTAAATGAGAAATTGATAAAGAAAAGGTAATAGATGCTTTATTGCCTTTAAAACGCTGCAGCTCATGTTTAATACTTTGTAATAAATTGATTTTGAATGAAATTTACAAACTTTTTGCAAAACAGTGTGTCGATTGAAACTTTGGTAGAATCAATGTCGGAAGGGGTTATTTTTATCGACAAAAGTGGGAAAATTGTGTTCGTAAATTCGAAAGCTGCACAGCTTTTCAAATACAAAGAAGAAGAAATGCTTGGCAAAGGTATTGATCTGCTTATCCCCGAAAAATACCGTTCCATTCATTCTTCTCACATTCAATATTATTTCAAGAATCCCAAAATCAGATCGATGGGAGATACCAGTTCAAAATTGTTGGGAAAAAAGAAATCAGGAGAAGAATTTCCGGTTGAGATAAGTCTTAGTTTTCTGAAATCGAATGGAACTGCATTGGGAATGGCTTTTATTACTGATATTTCAGCGAGAGTAAAGGCCGAAAATGAGTTAAAACAACGAAACACAGAACTCGATGCTTATGCCCATACGGTAGCTCATGATTTGCAAGCCCAACTAAATAGTATTATTGGTTTTGGCGAACTGCTTAAACGCAAAAATAATCTTAGCGAAGAAAAGCGAAAATATTTTGCCGATTTGATTGTAAAAAACGGTTCAAAAATGAGCGGCATCATAAAAAATATTCTTTTGTATGCCACAAGGGGGAAAGAAGAACTGGAAATTACCAAAGTTGATATGAACTCGATAGTTTCTGAAGTAATTGAAAGAATTCCGGGGACCATAAGAGATCAGATTACTGTAAATGTGCAAAACAATATGGATTCAACACTTGCTTATGCTCCGTTAATTGAAGAGGTTTGGTTCAATTACATTGGCAATGCCATTAAGTACGGTGGAAATCCTCCTAAAATAGAAATTGGAAGCTCAAAAAAAGACAATGGTTATTGCAAGTATTGGGTAAAAGATAATGGCAAAGGATTAACTGAGGAACAGATGAAATTCATTTTTTCCGATCCCAAAAAGCTTGGCAAAAACAAAATTAAAGGTTATGGATTAGGACTTGCCATTGTTCAGCGTATTGTAAAAAGGTTTGATGGCTGGGTTTATGTCGAAAGTGAATTAGGTAAGGGAAGCACTTTCAGTTTTTACCTCCCTAACAATGCAAACGACACAAAAAAATAAAGCTTGATTACATGGGCAATCAAGCTTTTGTAACAATGCAAAAATTTAAATCAGAAATGGTATAATAACTTTAAGTACTATTATTCACTCACCCATTAAAAATCATATAAAGCCCGAATAATACTATAATTCTATTTCCTGATTGTTATTATCGAAGATCTTGAAAAATAATAAATCGTACGAAGGAATTTCTTTCACAACAAGTTTAATTCCCAATTTCGATTGCCACTGCTTGCGTAAGTTTTTCCAAAATCCTTTGTTAATATAGGCAGCAACAAACGGATGAACTTTCAGAGTAAGTTTCTTTTCTCCCCTTTCAGCAACCGATTTTAATTTTTCTTCAATTTGGTCGGTAAGTAAAACTGCAGGTGATATCTTTCCTGATCCAAGACAAGATGGGCATGTTTCTTGAATTTCAATATTCATTTCAGGACGAACACGCTGACGGGTAATTTGCATTAAACCAAACTTACTTAAAGGCAAGATATTGTGTTTGGTTCTGTCCAGTCCCATCACTTCTTTCATACGTTCGAAAACCTTCTGGCGATTTTCGGCTGAATGCATATCAATAAAATCGACAACAATAATTCCACCCATATCGCGCAAGCGAAGCTGACGTGCAATTTCATTAGCAGCAGCAAGATTTACCTCCACAGCATTGGTTTCCTGGTCGTTTCCTGCTTTCGACCTATTCCCACTGTTCACATCAATAACATGGAAAGCTTCGGTATGCTCAATAATAAGATAAGCTCCGTTTTTAAACGAAACAGTTTTACCAAATGATGATTTTATTTGCTTATCGACTCCCAGTTGATCAAAAATTGGCATATCACCTGTAACATGCTTTACAATTTTTGATTTTTCAGGAGCGATTCCTGCAATGTAGTTTTTAATATCTTTTGCAGCACTGGCATCATTTACATAGATATTTTCGAATGAGGAATTTAAAATGTCTCGCAAAATAGCAGTGGTTCTGTCCATTTCGCCAAGCACCAGTTTTGGTGGCTGCATGTCTCTGATATGTTGGAAGCTTCCTTCCCACTTCTCTACCAAAGATCTCAGTTCCTGATCAAGCTCAGCAACACGTTTTCCTTCGGCAACAGTTCTAACAATAACACCATAATTCTTTGGCTTAATGCTTTGAAGCAATTGACGCAATCGCTTTTTCTCTTCGGTTGATTTTATTTTCTGGGAAATAGAAACTTTATCAGAAAAAGGAATCAGAACAATGTTTCGTCCTGCAATGGATATTTCCGAGCAAAGTCTCGGCCCTTTTGTAGATATTGGCTCTTTGGCAACTTGTACCAGAATGTATTGTCCTGATTTAAGTACATCAGACATTTTTCCATTCTTGTCGATATCTTGCTCCAATCTCATTTTCGAGATGGAAAGATTTCGACCTTTTCTTGCCAAAGCCTGTTGTAAGAACTTATTTAGTGAACGAAATTGATGACCGAGATCCAAATAATGCAAAAAAGCATCTTTTTCATAGCCAACATCAACGAACGCAGCATTTAACCCGGGCATAATCTTCTTCACTTTCCCCAAATATATGTCTCCTACCGCAAACTGAAGATTACTTTTTTCTCTGGTTAGTTCTACCAATTGGCGATTGCTAAGCAGAGCAATTACAATTTCATTAGGGTTTACATCAATTACAAGCTCGTTACTCACTACTTAAATTCTTCTTATTTTTACTAAAGTTAATCAGTTCTTACAAATAGATAAACCTAAAGTACTAAAAAGTTCTTTAGGTTTATTTATTTCGTTCTTACAAACAAGCTATAAGAAAACTATTTCTTCTTCTTATGACGATTTTTTCTTAGTCTTTTCTTACGCTTGTGCGTAGCCATCTTATGTCTTTTTCTTTTCTTTCCGCTAGGCATAACTTCGAATTATTTAATGAATTTTTAAAATCTAAAACTACTTTACGTTAGTTTTCACTTTACTTACGAAAGTTTTCGCAGGTTTGAAAGCCGGAATAAAGTGCTCAGGGATTATAATTGTAGTGTTTTTAGAAATGTTTCTTGCAGTTTTCTCTGCTCTTCTCTTAACGATAAAACTTCCGAAACCTCTCAAATACACATTTTTTCCTTTTACCAATGAACCTTTAATTGTATCCATGAAAGCTTCTACAGTTTTCTGAACTGTAATTTTCTCAATTCCTGTGTTTTTAGAAATCTCGTTAACAATATCCGCTTTAGTCATCTCTTGAAAAATCTTTAATTATCAATTATTTACAACATCACTTCCTCAAATCAGAATGCAAATATATAAGATTTCCAGTTATTAACGAAATAGAAAACGAATATTTTTACGCATTTTTGAAAAAAAATAAATCATTCATTTTTTTTCGAGATGCTTAATAACCAAATCATAAACTGGTATTACAAGAATAAACGCGACCTTCCTTGGCGAAATACAAAGAATCCATATTTAATATGGATTTCTGAAATCATGTTACAGCAAACCAGGGTTGCCACAGCAATTGACTATTATAACAAATTTACGGAAAGATTTCCAAGCGTAAATGATTTAGCATTAGCCGATGAGCAGGAAATATTAAATTTATGGCAAGGCTTGGGTTATTATTCCAGAGCCAGAAACCTGCACCATGCTGCCAAAACAATTCATACCATATATAAAGGTATATTTCCAAAAACACATAAAGAGATACTCGCCTTAAAAGGAATTGGCTCCTATACGGCTGCTGCAATATCTTCTTTTGCTTACAATTTACCTTATGCCGCATTAGATGGTAATGTTTTTAGAGTGCTTGCCAGATTATATGGCGTGGATACACCGATTGACAGTAGTGAAGGAAAAAAATTATTTCAAAACCTTGCCGACGAGACAATGGGGAATGCAAGACCCGAAATATACAATCAGGCAGTTATCGAGTTTGGTGCTTTACAATGTACTCCAAAATCTCCCAATTGCGACATTTGTCCTTTAATTTCAAATTGCGTAGCTTACCAATCTGATATGGTTGAGCAATTACCAAAAAAGAGCAAACAAATTAAGCCTAAGAATCGCTATTTTTACTATTTGTTCCTATCTTGTTCTGGTCGATTTGCCATTGAAAAAAGAGAAGGTAAAGATATTTGGAAAAGCATGTATCAATATCCTTTAATTGAAAGTGATAATGATCTTTCAACTGAAACATTATTACAGTCAAATCAGTGGAAAGAAATTTTTGATTCTTCTAATTTGGTAATCCTTTCAATTAGTGATAATATCGTACACAAATTAACGCATCAAAATATCAATACGCGTTTTATTCATATTGAAGTTGATGCCAGGCATCTAAAAAATTACGACAGGTTTATTTTTGTAAACAAAAAGGAATCGGAACGGTATCCGTTTCCTAAGTTAATTGACAATCACATTACAAATTGTGATATTTAAAATAAACCTTGATTATATTATGATACAACATAAAAGTTTGTATCTTTAAAGTATTGTTAACTAAAAAATTAAAATATGTCAGTAAACAAAGTTATTCTTGTAGGAAATGTAGGAAAAGATCCTGAAGTAAAATACTTCGACAATGATGTAAGTGTTTGTAATTTTCCATTGGCAACAAGCGAAACTTACACCAAAAATGGTGAAAAAGTTACGCAAACCGAATGGCATAATATTGTTCTTTGGCGTGGATTGGCTAAAGTGGCCGAAAACTACGTTAAAAAAGGCATGCAATTGTATATCGAAGGAAGCTTAAGAACCAGATCCTGGGAAGATCAGGATGGAAATAAAAAATACATTACCGAAGTTATGGCTTCAAACATGCAAATGCTAGGCAGAAAAAGTGATAATGAAAGTGCTTCGCAAGCAAGTTCTGAAACGGCTCAACCAACAGCTGCTGCCGATAGTTCTGTTGAGGAAGAAACAGATGATCTTCCGTTCTAAATTAAAAGAGTGTTAACTAACTTAAAAGAAAATTGGAAACAGACAGTTTTTCAACACTATTTTTAAACAATTCTGATATTGTTTTTCACACTTTAAATATAAGTACCATTATAAGTTTACTTGTAATGGTACTTCTTTTATTTTGCTCAGCATTAATTTCAGGATCTGAAGTTGCTTTATTTTCATTATCGCCAAAACAAGTGAGTGGTATCGAATCTGAGGAAAATCAGAAAAACCGAAGACTTTTAAAATTGCTGAGAATGCCGGAAGAATTACTTGCAACTATTCTTATCGGCAACAACTTTGTAAATGTTGGTATTGTCATCCTTTCCAGCTTTATTACCAATTCTATTGTTGATTTTTCGAATGCTGAAACCATTGGATTCCTGGTTCAGGTGGTAGTTATTACTTTCCTGCTTTTGCTTTTTGGTGAAATTATTCCAAAAGTTTATGCAACGCAAACATCGGTTCGTTTTTCTAAATTCATGGCTTTTCCATTGTATTATATGGAAAAAATTTTCAGGCCAATGTCGGTAATTCTTATCAAATCAACTTCGATTGTTAACAAGCGAATTTCTAAAAAACAAAACATTTCGATGGGTGACTTGTCGCAGGCTTTGGAACTAACAGCCGATGAGATTACCGACGAAATGGAAATTCTGGAAGGTATTGTAAACTTTGGAAATATCAATGTGGTTGAAATCATGAAATCACGTGTTGATGTTGTTGCAATTGATGTGAGAACAAATTTTGGAAAACTAAAATCTGTATTAATTGATTCCGGTTATTCAAGAATTCCTGTTTATGATGGAACTTTCGACAATGTAAAAGGAATTTTGTATGTAAAAGATTTGCTTCCTCATCATCATAAACCAAACACATTTCGTTGGCAATCCATCATAAGACCTCCGTATTACGTACCCGAAACAAAAAAAATAAACGATCTTCTGGAAGAGTTTCAAACTCAGAAAAATCATATGGCCATTGTAGTTGATGAGTATGGTGGCACATCCGGAATTATTACTATGGAGGATATTCTTGAAGAAATTATTGGTGATATTACCGATGAATCGGATGAAGAAAAGGAAACTTATACTCTTGAAAAAGATGGTACATATTTGTTCGAAGGAAAAACATTGCTAAACGATTTCTTTAAAATTACCAATGCCGATGCCAATTTATTTGAAGATATTAAAGGCGATGCCGATACTTTAGCTGGCCTTTTACTTGAAATTAAAGGAGAAATGCCTCAGAAGAAAGAAGAGTTTATACATAGCAACTACAAATTTATTGTTGAAGCCGTTGATAATCGTAGAATCAAGAAAATTCGTTTTCTACCGCCTAAAGAGAAATTAACCGAATAAACACTTGTTTGTTCTGAATTATACTGCAAAATGAAATTGAATCAGTTCGTTTTTAACACTCTTATTGTATGTTTTATATTTGGGTTTGTATCCTGTAAAGAAAAATATACTCCGAAACCCAAAGCTTATTTTCGTATCGATTTACCAGAAAAACACTATGAAAGTTGGAACGAAAATTATCCTTATAGTTTCGATAAATTATCAATTGCGAACATTAGTGAAGACAAAAGCAAAGGTGCCGAAAAGTATTGGTTAAACATTCAGTATCCTGATTACAAAGCAACCATTCACCTGAGCTATAAGAATGTTGATGGCAATATTGAGGAATATCTTGAAGATTCGAGAAAAATGGCTTACAAGCATAGCATTAAAGCTGATGCAATTGGTGAACAAGCTTATTTTAACAAGGATAAAAATGTATATGCTTTAATTTACCGAATTAAAGGTAATGCAGCCTCATCGGTACAATTTGTAGCTACTGACAGTATCAAGCATTTTTTACGCGGCGCACTTTATTTTAAAGAACATCCAAATCAGGATTCATTGGCTCCGGTAATTCAATATATCGATAAAGATGTGGTAAAGTTAATTGAAACCTTAAAGTGGAAAAAATAACTTCCTGAAACGAATGCCATTATTTAAGCAGTTACATATTAGTAAGGATTGCAATCTTTTCATTTGGAAGATTGATGAAGGTTTGGGCCAATTAAAAAATCAGGTTCAGTTAACTGAAAAAGAGTTTGAAAAATTAAATGCCTTTGGCAGCGAATCGAGGAAAAAAGAGTATTTGACTACCAGATTGTTGGTTCAAAAATACATTTCTGCTGAATTAAGAATTGAGAACAATGAACATGGAAAACCTTTTTTAGTTGGTTCGGAACTAAACATTAGTGTAACTCACACCAAAGATTTTGTTGCCATTTTTGTTTGTAAAGATTCCATTCCTGCTTTAGATATGGAATATCTTTCGGATAGAGTTCACAGAATAGCAAAGCGTTTTTTGTCTGAGTCGGAACTGGAAAATATTTCAGATAATAATCGAACACTTCACCTATATCAGCACTGGTGTGCTAAAGAGTGCTTAATCAAGCTCTATGGTAAAAAAAATGTTCATTTAATTGATGAACTGAAAATTCATCCTTTTTCTCCCGATCAAGAAATATTTACAGGAGAGGTTTGCCGTGCAGATTTCTCTGAGACTTATACCCTTCATTACATTCAGTTTAACAAGTACTTACTTGTTTATGCAATTAGTAGTTACAAACTGTAACTATTGGGAATCCGAGCTCTAATCGGAATTCCAACCGACAACTGACAA
>JAOARS010000100.1 GCA_025210415.1 Marinifilum sp.
AATATCGGGATATTTCGAGGGAATTTGAGGAAATTTATGCCAAAAGCAGGCAAGTTCTTTGAAAAAATCATCTTCATCCAATCTTCACTTTAAAAAATCTTAAATAAATCTGATTTTCTGTGATAGATATTTTTAATCGAAATCAGGTTATTAATACTTTAGGCACTTTAAGTACTATTATTCACTCACCCACTAAAAATCATATAGAGCCGAAAAATGTATCTATGTTTTAAAATAGTTTTGTTAATGATAACCTTTTTAAAGAATTAGAGTATAAAAACCATCGCTTAGCCCTATTAAATAAGCGATTAAAAGACTATTACTAAAAAAACTACTATTTGAAAACTTATTTATGAGTGACTCTATTCTTCTCGGACTCGTTCAGAATGCTGCTATTTTACTAAGTTTTAGCATTCTTTACGAGTATATGTGGGTTAATAAAGCCGAAATAAAATCTCAGTCCCGACAATTTTTATTTGGGATTACAATCGGTGCAATTGGTATAATTCTGATGATGACTTCCTGGCAAGCATCTTCAGGAATCGTATTTGATACCAGGTCAGTCATACTCTCAATTTCAGGTTTATTTTTCGGCGCAATTCCTACCATTGTTGCAATGCTTGTTACGGCTCTTTATCGGTTAACGATGGGAGGAGATGGAGTTGTAATGGGAATTGCAGTAATAGTAAGTTCAGGAACAGTTGGAATAGTTTGGAGGCATATATTACCCGGAATAGGAAATCAGTTGAAATGGGTAGAGTTACTGCTAATGGGTTACGTTGTGCATGTAAGCATGCTTTTTTGCATTTTTTTACTTCCTGTAGATAAAATATATTCAACATTATCGTATTTGGTACTTCCATTGCTAACAATTTATCCGGTTGTAAATATGCTGTTGGGATTATTTATGAATCGACAGCTCCAAAATGTGAAGAATAAATCAAATTTATCATCAACAGAAGAAAAGTATTCGAGATTGTACGAAAGTATGTCAGATGCTTATGTTGTTATGGACATTGAGTATAATATTCTGGAATGTAATAAGGCATTGCAAGATGTTTTAGGTTATACCGAGAAAGAACTATTAAGAATAAATTGTAAAGATATTACTCCCGAAAAATGGATAGGCACAGATGAAAAAATAATTAGAGAAGAAGTTTTAGTGAAAGGAAGTTCTCAGGTTTATGAAAAAGAGTGCTTAAGAAAGGATGGCTCTGTAGTGCCGGTTGAGTTGAGGGTACACGTATTAAAGAATGAACAGGAAGAACCAAAAGGATTTTGGGCAATTATAAGAGATATTAGTGTTCGTAAAAATGCGATTAGGGAAATAGATAACGAAAGAGCCAGACTGGAAACAATTCTGGAAACTGTTCCTGAGATGATTTGGCTGAAAGATAAGGAAGGTGCTTATTTGGCATGTAATCGTAATTTTTCGGATTTTTTGGGAGTAAAAGAAGAAGATTTAATTGGAAAATCAGATCATTCCATTTACAACAGCAAGGAAGTAGCTGACTTTTATTTTAAAAAGGATTTGGAAGTAATAAAATCAGCAAGTACGATTCGTTTTGTAAATTGGGCAAAGTCGGTTAAAAACGATAAGGAAATACTTACTGAAACAATAAAAACACCAATGTACGATTCGAATGGAAATATAACAGGTGTTTTAGGTGTATCCAGAGATATTTCTGAAATAAAAAAAGCCGAGAAAGAACTTCGGGAAGCAAAGGAAAAAGCTGAAGAATCAGACAAATTGAAATCTATTTTTCTGGCAAATATGAGCCATGAAATTCGTACTCCAATGAATGCCATTATGGGATTTTCGGAACTTCTGATTGATTCGGGAATTGAGGATATAGAACGAATGCAGTATGTAAATATCATCCAACAATCAGGAAATAGGTTGTTACAGATAATTGATGATATTGTAGATCTTTCTAAACTTGAAATGAACCAAATTACGATTAAGAATTCTGAATTTAATCTCTTTGATTTAATTAAAGAAAGTGTTGAAATTAGTAAGAATGGAGCACTGCTTAAAAGCAAACCGAATTTGGAATTGGAGATTAAATCAAAAGCCGAATTACAATCATTGCGTTTAAATTCTGATAGCACCAGAGTTCAACAAATTTTAGATAACCTAATTGATAACTCAATAAAATTTTCAGAATCGGGAAGAGTTGAAATTGGATATCATCTTATAGAGATTGAACATGAAGCATATGTTGAAGTTTTTGTAAAAGATGATGGCATTGGAATTCCTGAGGATAGGAGTGAAGTTATTTTTGAAAGGTTTAGACAAGGAGATGAAGAGCAATTTATTGATGGAACAGGGCTGGGTTTAAGTATATGCAAAGGCTTGGTGGAATTATTGGGCGGAACAATAAGGTTTGAATCGGAGGTTGGAGAAGGTAGTACATTCTACTTTACAGTTCCTGTAGACAATCAGATACTTATGGATTCAGCTATTGATTTTAAAACAAGTGGTACAGGTGAATCAAAAAAAATACTTGTTGCGGAAAATGATTATAATTCATTTTTACATGTAAAAAAGTTGCTTGATAATCAGAATGTTGAAGTTCTATATGCTGAGAATAGTAATGTAATGCTGGAAAAATTAAAGTCCTTATCTCCCGATTTGTTGATAATGGATTTAAATATTCCGGGTACTGATTGTATGCAATGTGTAAATGAAATAAAAAAATTAAACTTATCTACTAAAATTATTGCCCAAACTGCACATGTGATGAG
>JAOARS010000006.1 GCA_025210415.1 Marinifilum sp.
GGTCAAGGTAATGCTGATGGTGTAGGAGTTGGTACTAAACCAACCAGTTTTGATAAGAGTTTTTCCTATTGGGTTGGATATGCTGTGGGCACTTTATGTTATACTATGGGTAATAGTTAGCTCCAATTTTTAGACAAAATTGTCATTAGAAATTTTTAATAATTTATTGTCTTGGTAAAAAGTAAGACCTCCCCTGAAAGTTTAAAAAATTCTGGAGAGAGATGAGGGTGTCCTATATCAAGGGCATCCTTTTTTATATTTTAAGCTTCATTTCTAATTATCGATTTCTAAGTTTCTGAAGCATTAATTTGATGTTAATTATTATATGATATAGGATATTCAAAAAGATACTATTATCATTCAATGATACAGTAAAATTCTTCTAATCCTTAAATTATTGATTGGATTATTATTGTTATTCTTTATGAGAGTATAGAGCAAAAAAAGGATGTCCAAAGGACATCCTTTTAATATATGATAGGAATATTTCTTATGCCGAAACTCTTTCAAGCCATTTGATCATGAATAACATAGTTAACATTGAGATAACACATACCACAACGAAAACAGACCAAGTGATCCACAATGGGACTCCTGCATAAAGAAGCCCACCAAACACTAACAATTGATTACCAGCACCAGTTGCACCTAGCCAAAGTCCTTGCATCAAACCCTGATATTTAGGAGGAGCTACTTTAGATACGAATGAAATTCCAAGAGGGCTAATGAATAACTCAGCAATAGTTAATACAAGATAAGTGATTACCAATAACCAAGGAGTAACCTTAGCAGCTTCAGGTAGACCACCCATTTCTTTAACCTCTTTCAATAATGGTAAATCAAGAGAACCAACAGCCATGATTACAAATGCCATTGCGGCAATAAACATACCAATAGCAATTTTCTTTGGAGTTGAAGGCTCAATACCTCTTGCTCTTAACCATCCAAAAATAGCAACTACAATAGGAGTTAAGAATACAACAAAGAATGGGTTCATTGACTGGAAGATCTCAGCAGATAATTCAAGACTTCCTAATTTAAGAACCGTATAGTCTCTAGCGAAGAAAGTAAGTGATAATCCATTTTGGTGGAATGAGAACCAGAAGAAAATAACTACACCAAATACAGCTAACAAAGCATAAATTCTTTGTTTAACTTCTTTCGCATCCATTTCCGGAATAGTAGTTTTTTCATCGCTTCCAGATTTAGCAGCAAGTGCTGGATCTGGGAAGTTATTTTTGTTTTTAAGATAAATTACAAGAGAAATTAACATTGCAAAAATTGCAACACCAAACGCATAGTGGAATCCTTCATTAAATACGTTAAGATAATCATTACTAAATGCAGTTAGGTCAGATACAGGGGTAGAGCTTACTGAAGCAGCAAGTTCCTGAAATCTTTGAGATGCACTTTCTGAAATTGTACCATTTAAATGTTGGTGACACAATTCTGGAAGAGTTGCATTATATGTATAACCAAATTTACCTAACCACCAGCTTCTTACAGCAGGAGCAATCATAGGAGCGAAGATAGCACCAATATTGATAAATGCATAGAAGATTGAGAATCCAGAATCACGCATTTTACCATGCTCAGGATTATCATACATTTGGCCAACTAAAGCCTGAAGATTACCTTTAAATAAACCATTACCAAAAGCAATAACAAACAATGCAATACACGTCATTGTAAGTCCAAATGCTACATTTGCTACTGGTGTTTTAGTTGGGATTGCCATTAGTAAATAACCAACTGCCATCAACAATAGACCAATTAAGATTGTTCTTTTGTAATTTTTGGTCTTATCAGCAATAATACCACCAAGAATAGCAAGGAAGTAAATTGAAGAATAAAAAGTAGCGTAAATGATACCTGAGTTCTCTTCATTCAATCCAAATTTAGCTTGAATAAATAAAACCAAAATGGCCATCATTGTGTAAAAACCAAAACGCTCTCCCATGTTAGCTAGAGCCGCTGGTATAAGTCCTTTAGGATGTCCTTTAAACATAAATGTTAGTTTTAAATTATAATAGTTTCGTTTCAGTTATGAAAGTGACAAATATATAGAAAAAATCAGAAGTCCATAATGATTTGTAAGCGTTTCGGTGTAATTTAAATCGTTTTCGTAAGAAGCATCAAATTTCAAAAGTTTAGTATCTTTGATAGGAAAGCCCAATTTGCAGTGTGTTTGGTACTTTTCTTGTTCCTTTGTTGCTTGTTCTATATTGTTAGTAACATGTTATTAAAAAGCAATCCGAATAAGGGTGTACGCATGCAATATCAATTACTTTTTTACGTCTAAATACAAACTGATTGATCCATGAAAATTTTTCCTGCCTCAAAAATTGCCGAAATAGATTCTTATACTATCGAGAATGAACCAATTGCTTCTATTGATTTAATGGAGCGAGCCTCGACTAAGTTGTTCAAGAAAATGATTAAGAAATTTCCTGCTCCGAGAAACTGCAAAATATTTGTTGGGCCAGGGAATAATGGAGGCGATGGGTTGGCTGTAGCCAGAATGTTGGCAGAGAAAGATTACGCGGTAGAAGTTTTTATCATTAAAATAACCGATCAACTTTCAAAGGATGCAGAAGTAAATTTACAACGCTTAAAAATAATTAAGACAGTAGATATTTATGAACTAACTTCTGTTGATGCCATGCCTTGGCTCTTTCCTGATGATATTGTGATTGATGCAATTTTTGGTTCGGGATTGTCGAAGCCCATTGCAGGTATGGTACTTGAAGTAATTAAAGCAATTAATGCCAGCGAAGCAACGGTTGTAGCCGTAGATATTCCATCAGGTTTAATGGGAGAAGACAATTCGAAGAGCGATTGTCAGGGAATTGTTAAAGCTGATTTGACTTTAAGTTTTCAGTTTCCTAAACTATCATTTCTGTTTCCGGAAAATGACAAATTTGTGGGAGAGTGGGAAGTGTTACCCATTGGTTTGCATCCTGATATTATAAAGCAAGAGCAAACACCATATAAAATGTTGAATCGTGAGTTTGTGAAATCACTATTAATGCCTCGAAAAAAGTTCGATCATAAAGGAACCTATGGTCATGGTTTATTAATCAGCGGAAGCTATGGAAAAATGGGAGCTGCCATTTTGGCTTCGCGAGCAGGTTTAAGAGCGGGAATGGGATTACTTACTTCTCATATACCACGATTGGGATATGAAATTATGCAGACTGCAGTACCAGAGGCGATGGTGAGTATCGACCGTTCAGATATTATTTTTACAGAGTTTCCGGAATTGAGTCAGTTTAAAGCTGTGGCTATTGGTCCCGGAATCGATAAAAAGCAGAATTCGTATCGGGCAATGATTGAATTATTGAAGGAAGTTAAGGTGCCAATGGTAATTGATGCAGATGCCATTAATATTATAGGTGAGCATCCGGAATTAAAAGAAGATCTGCCAATGGGATCGGTATTTACACCGCATCCAAAGGAATTCGAACGATTGGTGGGAGAATCAAACGATAGTTTTACCCGCAATATCATGCAACGAAAATTTGCAAAAGAACATGGCGTAACTCTTGTATTGAAAGGAGCTTATACGGCAATTGCTTGTCCTGAGGGAAGTATTTATTTTAATTCCACAGGAAATCCAGGCATGGCAACTGCCGGAAGTGGAGATGTGCTTACAGGAATAATATTATCTTTGCTTTCGCAAGGATATTCTTCGAAAGTTGCGACGATAATTGGAGTATATCTGCATGGCTTGGCAGGAGATTTGGCATCAGAAAAATTGGGATTTGAGGCTTTAACAGCTGGTGACATTATTAATTATCTGCCAAAGGCATGGTTAGCTTTGAAAAAATAGGAAATTGTAAAGGTGTAGCATGTTACGCCTTTACGTAAAAAAATACAATAAAATGAACAGAAACATTTTTAAATTACTGGTAGCAATTTTAATTGTTGGTGGAACAATTGGAAATGTAATTGCACAAAAACGCAAAACTTTAGAAACACCAAATACTGTTATTTATGCTTTGCCACAAACGGTTTTAAAGCTTGATGTGGTGGCTGAAAAAACA
>JAOARS010000101.1 GCA_025210415.1 Marinifilum sp.
CCTATATTGATATCTGCTCGCAACTTTAAATCTTTAAGTGGTTTTATTTCAAGGTAAGCATTCCCATTAAACATATAACTTTTAGAAGTGTTACTGCTTTCGCGAGAGGCAACAGGATTTGCACTCATTCCATAAGTATATCCCATTGCCGGTCCTAAAGCAACCCAAGTACTAGGAATACGCTGAAATTCATCTTTATCATTATATATACTATAGTCAGGGCGAGAAGTCATGGCATCGGTTGGTGCTCCCAGACCTCCACTAGCTGCACCACTAAAATTATTGGTATGACTATAACTTAATGTGGACCCTACCTTTAACCATTTTTTCAACTCCGAATCTAAGCCCAGGCGAGCACCATAACGTTTCAATTCGTCATTAATGATCATTCCTTCCTGATCGGTATGATTCAATGAAAATGAATAATTGGTTTTATCGTTGCCACCGGTCATATTAAAATTCAATTGGTGAGCACCTGCATTGTTTCTATACAGTTCGTTCTGCCAATCGGTATCGGCATCGCCAAACAGAGGTACGGTTTCTCCTGTGAACAGATCATAAATTCCTTCGTGAAATTCTCTTGTCGTTGAATTCAAAATCAAGCCAGCACTTGAATTTCCGGTGGACGATGCAAAACCTTCTGCATAAGCATCCATGGTATTATTCGCAATCATCTTATGCAGTTGCTTAAAACCTTCAGCATCTAATACATCTTGAGTTTTTATCGGATTTGCAATAGAATAGTTATAATCTAAGCTAATTCTGGTTTTCGAACTCTTTTTACCTCTTTTGGTATTGATGATAATTACACCATTGGCTCCACGTGAACCATAAATAGCCGTTGCACCGGCATCTTTTAAAACAGAAAAACTTTCGATATCAGCCGGATTAATACTTAACAATGGATTTTCTGTTGTTGTAAAATCCAATCCTACATTAAACTGTGCATCTGTGTTAAAGATAACACCATCAATTACATATAAAGGCTGGTTATTACCCCCCACAAATGGAGACGTTATACCACGAACACGAATGGTAGATTCTGCACCGGGAGCACCTGAAGATTGAGCAATTTGAACCCCTTTAATTTGTCCACCAATAACTTGCTCGATACTTACAGCACCAGCAGCACGTTCTTCAATTTCCTCTGCACTTACCTGAGTAATTGCAGAACCAATTCGTTCTTTTTTCTGCGAACCATATCCTACAACCACAACTTCATCCATTTGCTCAGAATCGGTTAGTAAAGTTACATTTTGTACACTTTGCCCATTGTAAGCAATCTCCTGAGACAACATCCCAACAAAGGAAAATACCAAAACAGCATTTGTATTATCAAATTCAATGCTATAGTTTCCATCGATATCGGTAGCAACACCAATATTGGTTCCTTTTACAACAACGGATACACCTGGTAAAGGCATTCCCTCATCATCCGTTACTTTCCCTTTTACTTCTTTCTTTTCTTGCTGTACAGGCTGTTCAACAACAGGAGCTTTTTTTGTTATCAACACATAGTCGTCTACAATTTCGTATTGTAACGAGGCTTGTTTACAAATTTCATCCAATGCTTCTTCTAAACTAACTTCTGAAAAGTCAGCATTTACAATTAAATCAGCATTTACTTCTTTTTCACTAAACATGAAATAAGTTCCTGTTTGTGTTTTTAATTCCTTAAAAACTTCTCTCACAGACATCTCTCCTGATTGCAATTTTACTTGCTGACCAAGCATTACGCTTGCTGAGAGCTGTAATGTACATACCAAAACTAAGAATACACTTACTTTCATAACACGTACAATTTTTCGAATAGAAGGTGGTAAAGCCCTCCAATTTCCAATGATTTTCATAAATTTGTATTGAGGTTATTAAATTTCCATTGCGCCAACAATGGAGTTAATTATCACTGAACGGGGAATACGCCAATATTTCCCGTTTTTATTTTCATTCTCTTCCAACAACTATGTGCCTCCCCTGAATTGCAAAATCAACATCAGCAACACGTTCTATTAAATTCAAAGCATATTCAAAAGAGTTCTCTTTTTCAAGTGCTCCTGTAAATTTGATATGCTTGTAGCTTTCTTCGGTAAAGAAAAATTTCACATCGTACCATCTGCCCAATTGGGTCATGATGTATTCCAGTTCCATATTTTCAAATTCATAAACACCATTCACCCATGATGTATACAAATAGGCATCAACTTTCCTGATGTCAATTTCATTTCTGCCACGAATAACTGTCGATTGAAATCCAGGTTTCAACAATTTCTGATTTCCTAAATTCTGAATCTGAACAGCCCCTTCTACCAACGTGGTTGCAATAAACTCCTGATCGTTATAGGCCGAAACATTAAAGCTGGTTCCCAAAACTTTTATTTCTGCATCGTGAGAATGTACAGTAAAAGGTGCCTGCTTGTTGTGTGCTACTTTAAAATAAGCCTCTCCTGTCAGGTAAACATCTCTTTTGTTATCTGAAAACTTTACCGGGTACCGAAGCTTTGTATCTGCGTTCAGCCATACTTTTGTCCCATCCGAAAGTGTTAAGGAATACTCTCCTCCTCTTGGCACATTAATGGTATTATAAAGTAATGCTGTGGGCTGATTTTCTTTGGATAAGTAGATAATATTATTCAAAGAATCTTTGGTAATTTGAGTTCCATCTTTTTCCGAAATCTGTTGCTCTTGATCTTTGGTAAGTTTTACATGTGAGCCATCGGCTAAGGTAATAATTGCACTTTTATCTCCTTGCTGAGCCAATTGTTCAAAATCATACTCTTTCGAAAAATCTATTTCGCCACTATGCTGGCTGATTAGCACTGTACTTACAATGGCAATAATAGCAACGGCTGCTGCATAAGGAAGCCATAAGTGAAGTTTTTTTGTTTTAACTTTCTTTTTATCAGCAATATTAGACTGAATTCTTTCCCAGGCTTTTTCTTCATCCAATTGATTCAAAAGGCCTATTGCTCTGGAATTTGAGTACAAACGAAGATAATGATGAATTTTCTTTCTATTTTCTTTCTTTTTAAAAAAAACTTTCATCTCTTTTTTATCACCATCATTCAAATCATTGTGGAAAATGCCTCTGATCCAAAATATAATTTTCTCTTCTCCTTTGTTCATTTTAACATTCTTTCAACAAATTATCCCCTATTAATAAGGTCTTACACTAGTATGTTGCAACAAAATCTAAAATGGGTGAAACAAAAAGGATTTTTTTTCGAATGAAAAAAAGCATTAGCATCTAATGGAAAGATTAACAACTACTTCGCAGGGCCACATATTTTACCTGAGCTTATTTTTTTAGAAGTACTATCGGGATAATACGAGAAAATACAGAATGATTTATACCGATTAGTATGACCTTAGCGTTACATTTGCTTGCCATTTACACTGTCATACTAATACTATAACTTTAAAGCGAGAGCATCTATAATTAAACCTGAAGTAAAGTACAATTTCATAAGACACAAACTGTGTTATACCAAATGCGATAATAATACCAATATTACATTGAAATGAGCATTATTCTTCTGCTATTTTAAGTTTACACTTCATTAAAAAATTGCGCCGTAACTCTGCTATTCCTTAATTTTTAACTTGTCTAAACTCAAAATATTCAAAACAATTTAACGCTCATTCCAAAATGAAATTGGTATGAAAAGGCATAGTTGTTCTACGTCGCATCTTTTTTAATGAAGAAGAGCAAAAGATGCTGTTTTTATAGCCCATTTATTGTCGATTTTGGTATTATACCGATTGTATAATGAAATGAACCTTGTCTGCGTTTCACGCGAAAGGCTCAACCATGATTACATCGGTATGATACCAAAGAATCAATATCGCTCACTTCATTTTCAAAATGGTATTAGAAGGAGGGAGCATCGACCCTTAGGAGTAGGCTGTGC
>JAOARS010000102.1 GCA_025210415.1 Marinifilum sp.
AGGGCATGATTCTAAATCGTAAACTCCCATCACTTTTCATTGAAAATCGTTAGTTTCTTTTTCTGTAAATCTTTCTTTGATTGCAATATATGAATAATCAATTTGTTGATTTTGAAAGGAAAAATTTAAATGTTTTGCACAGCCTACCCGATAGAGAGAAGGGTGCTTTGGGGATTAAACTATTCTTTTCTCACCCTTTTGCCTGTCGACATTTTCCCCTAAAGGGAAAAACTCAACTTGCAGATACTATATATATTTCATCATTACCTAAAATTTTTCTTTGCGGTCTTAGCGTGAAACTTAAACAATATACGTACGGATTTAAGATATTATTTGCTGAAATAAAATTGTACTTCTATCTTTGTCTCAGCAATACCGCGCTTGAACATCTTGTTTGGTAGTAATTTCGACAAGATTGATAATTCCAGATATACCTCTCTACGGAATTTTATCAGAACTCAACAAAACGTACTACAAATTTGATTTTTAGTACAATTCTGCATTTTTATTTGAATGCAGGTAATGAAAAAGTAAAAGAGAAGTAATGAGTTCAATGCCCATTTTTAGAATTATTATCACTACATTAAAAAATGAGCAAAAACTCACAAAATCTTATTCTAAGATTTAAAATATGACTAAAAAACGTAAAAAAAATTCAGGTACTAGATATAATAGAAAAAGCTTAGAAAATCTAATTGTAGGGATTTTCAGTAATAATCCTGAGAAAACATTTAACTACAAACAAGTATCCAGACAACTGGAAATTAAAGAAATGGGAGTTAAGCAATTGGTTGTAGGCATCCTTTACGATCTAACTGATCTTGACTTTCTTCATGAAATTTCAACCGGAAAGTTCAAGCTAAAATCAAAAATTGGCAACATCACAGGTACTGTTGATATGACTGCCAGAGGTGCTGCTTTTATTGTTTCTGACGATTTGGAAGAAGATGTATTTGTAACACAGGCAAATTTGAACCGCGCGCTTCATGGCGATGTGGTAAAGGTTTCTCTGTTTGCCAGAAGAAAAAGCAAACAGCCTGAAGGAGAAGTGGTAGAAATCGTTAAAAGAAAGAAAACCACTTTTGTAGGAATTGTAGAAATTTCAAAAAATTACGCCTTCTTAATTCCCGATGGAAGAATGCCTTACGATATCTTTTTGCCGCTTTCGAAACTAAATGGTGCCAATGATGGAGAAAAAGCTGTTGTTCAGATTACTGAATGGCCAAAAAAATCGAAGAATCCTGTTGGCCAAGTCTTAAATGTACTTGGGAAACCAGGTGATAACGATACCGAAATGCATGCCATTTTAGCTGAATTCGATTTGCCATATCAATTTCCGGAAAAAGTAAATGAAGCAGCCGAATTGATCTCAGATAAGATTACTGAGGAAGAAATTGCTTTGCGAAAAGATTTCAGGCAGATTACCACTTTTACAATCGATCCGCATGATGCGAAAGATTTTGACGATGCACTCTCGCTAAAAAAATTAGAGAATGGCAATTGGGAAGTTGGGGTGCACATTGCTGATGTTACGCATTACGTGAAGAAAGGAAGCATTATTGAACAGGAAGCTTTCGACAGAGCAACTTCGGTTTATTTGGTTGATAGAGTTGTGCCAATGTTACCGGAAAGACTTTCGAATGGTGTTTGTTCCCTGCGTCCGAATGAAGAAAAACTGACTTATTCGGCAGTATTTGAAATGGATGATAAAGCTGAAATTCTTGATACCTGGATTGGCAGAACTGTAATTAATTCTGATAGAAGATTCACATATGAAGAGGCACAAGATATAATTGAAACAGGTGAAGGAGATTATAAGGAAGAAGTTCTTTGCTTGGATCGCTTGGCAAAAATTCTTCGCGAAAAGCGTTTTAAGAAAGGAGCTATCGACTTTGACCGATATGAAGTAAAGTTCGATATTGATGAGAAAGGAAAGCCAACCCGTGTGTTCTTTAAAGAGTCGAAAGATTCGAACAAGTTGATTGAGGAGTTCATGTTGTTGGCAAATAAAAAGGTTGCAGAATCTGTTGGTAGAGTTTCGAAAGGTAAAAAAGCCAAAACTTTTGTGTACCGAACTCACGATCAACCAAATCCTGACAAGTTGAATTCTTTCAACCAGTTCATTCGAAAATTTGGATACGGAATTAAAACTGCCAATACAAAGGCAATTTCAACATCAATGAACAATTTGTTGCATAGCGTTAAGGGTGAAAACATTCAGAATTTGGTAGAAACATTAGCAATTCGATCAATGGCTAAAGCCGAATATTCTACTGTGAATATTGGTCACTATGGTTTGCACTTCGATCACTATTCTCATTTTACATCACCAATTCGCCGTTATCCGGATATGATGGTTCACCGATTATTGGAGAAGTATGAGAATGGAAGCAAGTCGGTAAATGCCGACAAGTACGAAGAGTTTTGCCAGCACTGTAGCGAAATGGAACAAAGAGCTGCCAATGCAGAACGTTCTTCCATTAAATACAAGCAGGTTGAGTTTATGCAAGATCATTTGGGACAAGAGTTCGAAGGAACCATTTCGGGAGTTACCGAATGGGGATTTTATGTAGAAATTGACGAGAACAAGTGCGAAGGAATGGTTTCCATTCGCGAATTGGAAGATGATTTCTACGAATTCGACGAAGACAATTATTGTATTGTTGGTCGTCATCATCGAAAGATTTATCAGCTAGGCGACAAGATTAACATTCGAGTTGTCAAAGCAAACCTGGTAGCAAAACAATTGGATTTTGTTTTGGCAGACAAAGCAGAATTCTAAGGCAAATTAAGAGTTGAAAGTACTTAAAGTTTAAAGTGCCTAAAGTTGGTAATAGTAATAATCTAACCATTGAAAAGTATAAGTTAATTCAAATAATAGCTTGTAAAATATTGCCATCCTTATTTGAAATAAAGAACGTTTAACTTTAAGTACTTTAGGCACTTTAAGTATTTTAGGCACTGATAACATTCTCCAAGAAAAACAACAACGCCTGATTGTAATAAATCATAAAAGAAAGCTCGCAATTTCATTCATCCGAGCTTTTTGTGTAATTTTGATTGTAGAGCTTAATCCTGATACTACCATAAAAGCTAAAGAGATTAAGATCTGATAAACAAAAACAATTCTATTCCGCATGAAGAGAATACTAATTATAGATGATGATGCTACCATATGCCTGATGCTTCAGGGCTTACTTAAACGCAAGGGTTTCGAGGCCGATACTGTTTTTTCGGCAGGCGAAGCCATTAAAAAATTGGAAGATGATGCTTTCGATTTGGTTTTAAGTGATTTTAGATTACCTGATTTTGATGGCTTAGAGTTGTTGCAAAAAATCAAAGCCATGCATCCATCGGTTCCCGTAATTATCATGACTTCCTATGCAGATATTCGTACTGCCGTAAGTGCAATAAAAATGGGAGCATTCGAATATGTTACCAAGCCTTTAAATCCTGATGAAATTTTGTTGCTGATTAATTCGGCATTGGAAAAAGCTCAGGAAAAACAGGAAACTCCAAAGAAGAAAGAAAAAAAGAAAAAACCTGCTGTTGATTTTGTTCGGGGTGAAAGTTCAAGCTCTCTTCAAATCGATCAGTATATCAAATTAGTTGCTCCAACCGATATGTCGGTAATTATTGAAGGTGAAAGCGGAACAGGAAAAGAAATTGCTGCCAGGAGAATTCATGCGGAAAGCAACAGAAAGGGCAAAATATTTGTTGCCGTTGATTGTGGTGCATTGTCGACAGATTTAGCCGGAAGTGAACTATTCGGGCATATAAAAGGTTCTTTTACCGGAGCCATAACAGATAAAGAAGGACAGTTCGAAGCAGCCAAAGGTGGAACTCTTTTTCTTGACGAAATTGGGAATCTATCCTACGAAATTCAGGTGAAACTTTTACGTGCCTTGCAGGAAAGAAAAGTGCGCAGAATTGGTAGCAACAAGGATATTGATGTTGATGTAAGAATTGTTGTGGCCACCAACGAAGATTTGGCTTTATCGGTAAACAAAGGAGATTTCAGAGAAGATTTGTATCATCGGTTAAACGAATTTAAAATTACGGTTCCAGCACTTCGAAACAGAGGTGAGGATATCGTATTGTTTGCCAATTATTTTTTGGACTTGTCGAACAATGAACTGAATAAAGATGTTGAAAAATTCTCTGATGAAGTTCTGGATAAATTCAGAACTTACTCCTGGCCAGGCAACTTGCGCGAACTTAGAAATGTAGTTCGCCGATCGGTATTGTTGAGCCAGGGAGAACAAGTAGAAGTAATTAGTTTACCAAACGAAATTTTAAACGATCAACCCAAAAATGATGTTGTTATTGAAGGATCAAACTTAAAGCTAATTCAGGCAGCAAACGAGAAAGAACTGATTATTTCAACCTTACGAAAGGTAAATTTCAATAAATCAAAAGCTGCTCGACTACTAAATATCGATCGAAAAACACTTTATAACAAGATCAAACAATACGGAATTGAGGTATAATTCAGGTTATAATTTCATCTGCAATTGACGAAATAACAATTCGGGAATTTTGTTCCACCTCATCAATCAACTCATTGATATAATCAGAAGACTCAAGCACTTCGGATTTTTTGTGCAGTAAATCTTCCAATTCTTTTAGCAAAGGTGTAACACTAGCTACTTTGAGTTGATTGTATGAGCTCAACATTTTATGAGCTATCGATCCTACTTCCAGGTAGTTTTCAGAATCCGCAGCTTCTCGCAGAGCTTTTATATTTTCCTTTGCAGAATCGATGAATTGATTCAAAATCTGATTTATTAAGTCAGGATCATCGGATGTAAACTGCTTTATTTGAGAAAGATCAAACAAATTTTCATCATCAACTAAGCTGACATTAACTTCGTTTATTTTAGGTTCAGCCACATAATCATCCAAAAGCAGTTCGCTAATCATCGAACGTAACAAGTTCTCATCAAAAGGCTTCACCAAGCATTCAGTCATTCCTGATGAAATGTATTGTTTTAAATCCGATTCCAATACATTAGCCGTTAATGCAATTATTGGTATTTCTTTATACTCATTGTTCAATTTCCGCAACTTACGGCACAATTCAATTCCTCCCATTTTGGGCATATGAATGTCTGTTAAAATCATATCGAAATGATTTTTTTGAATCAAGTCCCAGGCTTTTTCCCCATTATTAACAAACTCGGCCTTTAAATTCCATGTATTAAAAATGGTTTGCAAAAGCAACAAACTGTAATCATCATCATCTGCCACTAAGAAATGTTTGTTTTTAAGTTCCTCTGCAATATTGTCATTTTGTAGCATTCTTGTTTCAACAATTTGCTGTTCAGCTTCTTTTAAAGGAATTCTAAGCGTAAATACAGAACCTTTTTCCAATTCACTTTCAACAAATAAATCTCCACCTAACAAAACCGCCAATCGCCTGCTAATAGCCAAACCCAAACCTGTTCCTCCATACTTTCTGGCAGAGAATGAATCTGCCTGGCTAAAATCCTCGAATATACTTTCCAATTTCTCTTCTGCAATACCAATTCCTGTGTCTTCCACATCAACTTCCAGCAAATACAAATCTCCTTTTGCAATTACTGAAGCTCTTACAAGCACACTTCCTTCACTTGTAAATTTAATGGCATTCGATCCCAAATTCAGAAGAATTTGCTTAATTCTAAAAGGATCACTAAGCAAACGAATATCGCTTTCTCCTGAATATTCTATTTCGAAATTAAGATTTTTGCTTGCCGCATTTACTTTCAGCAAATCATAAACCTCATATATTATTGCCTGAGGGTTAAAACTGATATTCTCTACATGAAGTTTTCCTGCCTCTATTTTCGAAAGATCGAGAATCTCATTAACCAAACCAAGTAAATGTTTTGATGAGTTTTTTAAAACACCAACAAAATTCTTTTGTTTCTGTTCCAGTTTCGTTTTGTGTAACTGATTTGTAAACCCAATAATTGCATTTAGCGGAGTCCTGATTTCGTGACTCATTGTAGCCAAAAAATCCTCTTTCACTTTTGCAAGTTTCTCCGCTTTTCCTTTTGCAATAACTAACTCCCTTCGATAGTAATTACTTTTTGAGATATCAGTAAGAATAAAAATGATGAACAAAACTCCAAGCACAAATCCAACAATAATAATAATGGAAATGATTGAAATGGTATTGCTGGCAATCTGCTTTGCTTTATCCGATTCCTCTTGTAATTGTACAAACCTTTCTTCTTCCAGTTGTCTTAAAAGTTGTTTTATTTTATCCCAAATAATCGTATTCTCTTCAACCAATCTCAGTTCCTCTTTAAAAACAATATCCCTATTCAGTTTTTCAATTTCCTGCGCTCGTTTCAACATCTCTTCCAAGTTTTGCAATACGCTGTCCGATTGGTGTATATAACTGGTATCAACCTGAACCTGTGTTCTTTGAATTACTGTTTCAATAGAATCAATCTTTTCTTTTTTTCCTAATAACCTATTAATGAAATTATCTTTCTTGGGTTTTACTTTCTTTGCAGATTTTACCGTGTCAAGTATGGTAGTGGTGGTTGTAGTTGTTTTAATTGTAGTTTTTGCAGAATCGGTAGCTTCGCTTAGCTGTTTCATTGCATTCTGCGAAAGATTAACTCTTTCTTTCGATTGTTTTAATTTTACAAACCTTTCTAATTTCTCAGCTCTATCTTCAAGAAGAAAATTCATAGAGTCTATTAAAACTACTGCCTTACTGGTATCCGGACTAAACTTCCTAAGAGAATCCAAATCATTCTGAATCTCCAAAATATTTGTATAAAAATGTGATAAAAACTTTTCTTCTCTCGTTAATGAATATACCCTGATTTTATTCTCTGCTTCTGATAAGTTTGTGAGAACTCTGTTCATTCTGGTAATTTCGGCATCAGGTTTAGAAAGAATAGCTACCGAGTTCAACAGCTTATTATATGCCTTATTGGCAATAAATAAAGAAGCCACAATGGCCAGAAATACAAAAATGTATCCTAAAACAACTTTTATTTTAATGTTACTTCTTTTCTCTGAACTCATAAGATATCGGTAATTGGCCTAACACTGTTTAGTAAAGTTAAAAAGATTTTTTCAAGTAAAATTGTGAAATGTGAAACTCAACAATTTATACCATATTTTAATTTTCGCACAGGTTATAATACCATCAATCGGGATTAAAGCTCAATAACGAACAGCTTGTCCCTAATTTTAGGAAAGTAAGCTGCAAAAATTTTCCGGGATAGTGAGTAATTTTCAATACGAATGGGGAATATTTACACGAAAATTGTGGAATAATTCCCCAATAACAACTTCTCAGCTTTGCATTCAATCAAAATTGCAATATCAATACCACCTAAATTCATTCCTGATTTTATGACACTTACAATCTCGAGTTTGATTTTTATTAAATTTTTTATGATTTCGGCACGATATTGACTATATGTTATGAACATACATTGCAAAACCTAAATCTCTAAAATTTATTTATATGAAACGTTTAATATTAGTATTGTTGATTTTACCATTCTTTGTGGCATGTAACCAAAAAGAATTAAAACAATTAAGAGAGCAGAATCAACAGCTAACTTCAATGGCAAAACAAAAAGATTCTACAATTAATGATTTTATTGAGTCTTTAAACACCATTGAGGAAAATCTTGAAATAATCAAAGAAAAAGAAACAATTATATCAGTAAGCTCCGAAAATCCTAATAAATCTCAGAAGCAAAAAATTGCAAGCGATTTAACTTCTATCAATAATTTATTAGAACAAAACAGAGATAAAATTGCTGATTTAGAGAAGAAATTAAATAACAGTTGGTATCAAAACTCGAAATTGAGAACAATAACAGATCGTTTAAAAACAAAATTAGAAGCTAAAGAGACTGAAATTATTGCTTTAAACGATAAAGTTGCCAAATTAAACATCGAAGTTGAAAATTTAAACGGAAAAGTAACTGAGTTAAACGGAACAGTATTGGCTCTGAATACTGAAAACGAAACTAAGACTAAAGAAATTGCAGAAAAAACTGCTGCTCTTAACACAGGTTATTACGTTTGTGGTACCAACAAGGAATTACAAGAAAAGAGTATAATTACTAAGGATGGTGGGTTTATCGGAATTGGTAAAACTGCAGTTCTTAACGAAGATTTTAAACAAAGTGAATTTAAAAAAATTGATATCACCCAAATTACCACAATTCCTGTAAAAGGAAAGAAGATAAGTTTGGTAACAAGCCATCCGACGAACTCTTATAAGGTTGAAGGAGAAGAATCGGTTGAAGGAATTACCATCCTTGATCCAGCTGAATTCTGGAAATCTTCGAAATATTTGGTAGTTGCGGTACGATAATCAATTCATGGTTGAGTTTTAAGGTTGTCCAGAAAGGCTGTCCGGTAGGACGGCCTTTCTTATTTTTAAGAATTGCCAAGTTCATTTTGAATGTTCGTGAGTTTTTGTATTTTAGTATTTAGATTTTTTCTAAATAAAAACAACAAACATGAAAGAAGCATATCAAATTAATAAAGTATACTCGTTAATACTTATACTGGCAGGAGCATTTGGTTTTGTTGCCAGATACTACGAAATAGGAGATTGGCAATTTACCGCTCTTATTCCACTATTTTTTGGTGTTGTATTATTCTTTTGCACTCCTGGAATCAGAAAAGAAAATGCCGCCATTGGGCATGTTGCAGCTTTACTAACAAGCTTATTGGTAATTACAGCAGTTATAATGTTATCGAAAGGTATTTTTGGTGATGCAGGATGGGGACGAAAGCAATGGATATTCCTGATAGTAATTCTTGGAGGTATCTGGAGTTTGCGAAGCCAAATTAATTACTTTCGAGCGCAGCGTAAAAGAAAAGCTGATTCTTCAAACAAAAAAGAAATGACCAATGCCAGTATAAAAAGCTAATACCGATTTATATTTAAACTTATACCATTTTAAAAATGAAGTGAGCTATATTGATTATTTGGTATAATGCCGATGTAATAATGGTTG
>JAOARS010000103.1 GCA_025210415.1 Marinifilum sp.
ATCTAGTGAAGGGCTGAACGTTAATTTGTTCGAAATTAGACTAGAAAGCTTTCTAATGAATCTAGCCTATTCATATAGTAGGACATAGCTGTTAAGGTGAAAAGAGCTTAACATTGATGATTAACGAACCGCCGTATACGAGACCTGCTTGGTTTATGCCGAGCTTGCCGAAGTATACGGTGGTGTGAGAGGTTTTCCGCTAGGCTAATCGCCTAGTGGCTGCCTACTCGATTGTAGTGCGTTATTTTAATTTTTCGTTTAAATTTTCAAGCCATTTTTCACGTTCATTAATTACAAAATCAAATTCGGTTCCGTTCTTAGTAATTATTCTAATCCCATTGTCAATTAGCTTTACTGTTTTACGCTTTAGTACTTCTTGGATATTCTGATATTCAATGTTAGTTTGCCCTTTTTGGATGTTAAGCTTATGAGACTTAAAAATTATTTTTTTATTTGTCAGGAATATTTTTCCACCAACACCCTCTATTCCACGAAATAGATTAGCTGGCCCTTCAATTTCTATTTGTTCGTTCTCGCTCAACTCTGGTTTAATACCAAATATTGAAGTAAATCTTCGTCCGAACTTCTCGCTTACAACTACATAGGAAAATACAAATCCCATTATTATACCAAAGAATACACCTTGAATTATATAACGACTGACACTTTGTAATTCATTGTCGATAAAATAATCCATTAGGCAAAGAATCCCTGAGTAAATAAGGCCTATTAAGATTGAATATATAATTCTGAATTTCCAATTTATCTTTATTATTTGTGGTCCTATTTCCATATCTATTGTTTTATCTTTTCCTGACTGACTGTATTATAAATTTTCCCTAATTGCTAATCGTATAGATTTCCAATAGTCAAATTGGTAAAAGAAATTTACTTTCTGGTCTGCTTTGGTATTGCCTGTGGACATTGCATCTTCAAAAACAAAAACTCTAAAACTTTCAGCAAAATCTTCAGAATAATTACTTGATGCGTATCCCGTTACAAAATCTTCTTGATGTGCATTGTAATAGGCTTCACTATCTTCTGTCCATTCTTCTAAAATGTCTTCCCAAAACGTATTGTAAAAATTTACCATATAAGAATCCGATTTAAAACATTCCTGTCCAGAGTCCAACTCATTTTGCCCGCAATTGCCTACATTTCTAGAGGCTTGTTCGCTATTGGCAGATTTAATGTGTGCAAATTCGTGAATCATTGTGCCTATAAGATTTTCTTCACGAGTGCTTTCATCAGCAAAAATGTACGAACCAATACCCAAAGCTACTAACCAATGTGTATTGTCATTAGTATTGATACTTTCTACAAAACCTTCAAAATTTCCCCCATTTGGTCTTGAACCTGTGAGGTACAAAAAAGCTGTTTCTTTACGAATATTGTAGGGTATTAAATCCACAAATTTTTGTGCCATAGCATCAGCATCATTTCTGTCGAATAGGTCTCGTTCAACTGCTTCGTTGGTATAAGAATCGAATACCTTTACAAAGGTAAGTTCATTGTTTTGAAGGTTGTATTTAAAGCCTAATGGAAACTGTTGGTCTAAGGCTTGTTCTAATTTAGGGTCAACAACAACTAAAGTTTCAGGTTCTGGTGTCGTAGTTTCATCGTCTTTAGAGCAAGAAAAAAATCCCAAAGGCATTGCTAATAAGGCAATAATTATATTTTTTTTGTGATTCATAATTTCAAGTGTTTTTACAACGTTTAGTATATGGCAAGTAGGGCATTAGAAAGCGATAAACCTTCAAGTTTGCTCTGATCCAAAGCGTTGTATTTTGTTTTTATATTATTCATTTTAAAAGTCAAATCAACGATTTGGCGGTGTCAGTAAATAGCACTGAACTTTCGTAAACAACAAAACGCCCTATTTGCTATATACCGCTTGTTGGCTGTAGTTTTTTATGCATACCCTAACACTTTTATTTGTGAGGGCGTGTAAAATATAACAGGGTTTTTATTACCTCGATTATGAAAAATTTGTTGAATAATTGCTTCTTCTTTGAAAAATTCGATTAACTTTTTAAAATCAAATATATATCTAGGTTTATTTATGAATAGTAATAGTTCAGATGGTATTGGTCTTGGCTTATTTTTATCGATGACTTCTTCAATATCATCTCGAAATGCTTTAACTACATTTTCGGGACTAGCTTTAAATCTTGTTTTACTTCCATATTTATTAGTCATTTCTAAAGTTATTAAGTTCGTTTTAACTTCTTTTCTAAGACTTTCAATCTCTAAACACAAATATTTAGAGATGATTTTAAAAATTTCTTCATTTTTAAAAGGAAGGTTTCTAGTACCATCCCATATTCGTCTACAATTTTCATTCATTAAAGAAAGGTTTTTCATAGAGAGTTTAATATCTACTTTTATGTTAAAAACTAAAGGTGTCCTCCTATCTATTTTGTTATTCAGATATTCTTCATTAAGATTAGCTCCAATGATTTGAGGTAGTTTTTTTAATTGTTCAAGTTGAGGCTTTAAAATAAAAATATGTATTGTTTTTTGAGTTGAAGAGTCTTGCCATTGTTCATTTAGTTTAAAGTTCCATTTTCGATATGTGTAAGAATACCAACTTTTATGAATTTCTCTTTTTTCTAAAATTTCAAATTGATTAGGTTCTGGAATATGAGTAATAGGAATATTGAGCTCTTTGGCGAAAGAAAACATTCTTTTTTGTCCTTTTATTCTTCTTTCTGTATCGAAATATGAATCAAGCATAATTTCTAATTCACTTTTCCTTTCAGGATAAATATCTTCTTTTAATATTTTATTAAAAGGGCTATCAAAAGGGAATAAAATTTTGTCAAAATCATAAAACATTTCAATTTTATCATACGGTGTAAATAAAAAACAGCCTTTTTGTGCTTGTAATCTCCATAAATTTTCAACATTATCCGTAACAATATAAGGAGGAATAACCTGATCCCTTTCGTATAAACATTTAGAAAACGTTACAAAACTTTTGAAATCATTTTCATTGAGACAAATTATAGAGCAATTATCGTTTAATTTATTTGATTTTGAATTTGTTGCAAAGTAGAATGCGACGTCTATACTTTTTGTAAAATCGATGTAATTAGTGGGTAGCCCATAGTGTTGAGCAATAGCAAAAAAATCATCGATTCGAGAACAATATTTTTTTAAACTCAACTCAGAATTGAAGTAGTATAAAAGTCTTTTTAACTGTTCTTCAGATTCTTGAATTTTATTTTTTGAGACTCTCCCTGCAGTTGGGATGACTTCCCAATTTTGAGCTTGACCACGAAATAAGTTATATTTCCCCTTTTTTTTAAATTCTTGAGCAAGTTCTAAAGCATCAGCGATACTTTTAGTTTTATAGATCTTTCCCATTTCGTTTTTTCAAATTACAGCCAACGGTTAGGCGGCATGAAACGCTGCGCATTTCTGAGCACAAACTTATCAGCACATTAAGCCGTTAATTAAATGTTATTTCGTTCAGTATTTGCATTATCCGCGCAGTGTTTTATGACCGCGTGTTGTGCCGTCGTTTTACTGATCAGTTCTTATTGTTATGTTTTGTTTATTTTAATTGTTAATAATTGTATCAATGGGTAAATTATTAAATTTCTATACCAAGTATCAATATATATTAAGATCTTGTTTGTAACATTTGCAAAATCATTTTTTCTTATGGAAAGCTACTTTTAATTCCAAATTATTAACTTGTGCATTTAATCTATTTGGGGTTTAATTCCCCGAGGCTTGCCCCAAGGTATTTTACTTCTTCATACGAGTAAAATAGTATGAAACATTAAACATTAATGCATTATTAGTAATTTTTTTATATTCTTTAAGTGATTGGGCACTTATAACACCAGTAC
>JAOARS010000104.1 GCA_025210415.1 Marinifilum sp.
CAGGGGTAGGTAACAAAGATGACATGTACACAACCTTCGGTAGGAGCAAAGATTTAATTATAGTCACCTTTCCGTAAAGGGATAATCCTCTAGAGGACCAGATATTAATTAATTTTTTTTTTATCTTGTCAAGTTTTTCCGTGAAGTGTTTCATATAGAGCAATTCCCTTTGTCTTTGAACTATTTACCTTTAAACCTGATACTTTTTTAAATTTGTCTAGCAATTGAAAAAGTTTATAGGCCGACTCTGTATCAGAGAAAACCGCCGTTGTATCATCAGCATATTGTAATAATTTGGTCTCTTGTTTATCAATAACAATTCCTTTTATTTCCACGTTTTCCCTAATGGCAATTGCTAAGGTTTCAACAGGCCATTATTTATCACACAACTTTGAATATTTTTATAAAAAGTACTTATCCATCGCTTAAATTCATGGCCAAAATTAAAGGCGTCTAGACAGTTAAACAGAAAGTTCCACTCTAAAGTGTCAAATGCTTTACGAAAATCAATAAATATCATCAAACCAGGTATATTCTCTTTTTCTGTGAAATCCATGATGTCAAGAATCGATCTTACTGTCTCACCAATATAGCGATCTCTGACGTAACCAGTTTGATTGCTGTGAATGATATAGGGTAGAACATTTTTAATTCTTGAAGCAATCACTTTCGAGATTATTTTAGCATCAACATTGACCAGAGAGATGGGTCTCCAATTTTCTAATAGTGTGCGATCTTTCCCTTGTTTTTCTATTAAAGTAATGACAGCTTGCTTTTGGGAATTGGACATTTCTTCCTTTACGAAGGACTCATTAATGCAATTAATGAACGGTTGACAAATAAGATCCCAACAGTTTATATAGAATTCAATTGGGATTCCGTCATTTCCTGGAGACTTGTTGTTTTGAAAAGTTTCTAAAATCCTTTTGCATTCTTCTATGGTAATCTGGCCTTCACAGGATAGTTTTTGTTCTTCAGATAATTGCGGTATGCTTAAATTGTCTAGAAAAGACTTGATAGAATCCTTGTCTACCGCTTTAGTTTTGTACAAATTGTAATAAAAGTTTTTTTGTTCGGAAAGTATTTGGTATGGGTCTGTTGTTATAGCGCCGCTAATTACCAATTTTCTGATGTGTTTTTTAACATGATTTCTCTTTTCTAAGTTCAAAAAGTACTTAGTACTTCTTTCTCCGTGCTCATGCCAGCGAGCTCTTGCACGTACAATAATTCCATTTGTTTTCTCTTCATAAAATAATTCCAGTTTCTCTTTAATTTCATTGAACCGAGATCTGTTGTAATCATTTGGATCTTTTTCAAAACGCCGGGTGGCTTGCTCATATTCCTGTTGAATCATCCTTTCTTTGTCATTTCTCTGTTTAGCTTTTTCTTTAGAGTACCTGATAGCGTGCATTCGAATATTATATTTAATCCAGTCCCAAACGCAGCGTTTATCTGATAATTCTTTTTCCCCCTCTGATTTCCATTTAGGTATGTTAACACTCAGATAATTTAAATATTCTTCATCCTCTAATAGCGAAACATTCATTTTCCACATGCCAGGTCCTTTTGCCTCTCCAATTTCGCCAAGGTTTAAACTAATTGCCGCATGATCAGTTCTTATTGCAGGGATAATATCAGTTGAATTTACAAAATCGCAAAGATTATTGGAAATAAGCCAAAAATCTAGACGACATAATATAGCAGGTGATTTTTGACTCCAAGTGTAACTTTTTGTTTGAGGATTTTTAATTCTCCAGATATCGACTAGATCTAATTCACTTTGCAAACATTCTATACTGTTCACGACAGATTTCCTTGGTATCATTATTCCACCTCTTTTATCTAAAGTTGGGTTTAATGGACAATTGAAATCTCCGCCTACAACAATGTTCTCCTCGGAATCTAAATTTTCAGTTTGAAGCAAAGTATGCAATTTCTTAAAAAATTGGATCGAGTCTTTGTCTTTGTTTGGTGCATAAATATTGACAAGTACATATACTTTATCATCAACTTGAACTTTGGAAATAATAAAGCGCCCCAAGGGATCCGGAACTGTACAAAGCACTGTACAATTCGCCTTATTGTTTATCAGTATTGCGGTACCACATGAATTTGGACTACCATGTGAAAAAAGCATTTTTCCGCCCCATTCATGTTGCCATTGATTTTCTGTTGCTTTATTTGAATGCGTTTCCTGTAAAAAAATCACGTCTGCATTCTTTCTGCGACACCATGTGAAAATGGTGCGTCTTTTTTTAAAATTGCTAACTCCCCTTACGTTCAAAGAAACTATTTTTAAAGTAGCTGACGAGGTTTTAACATCCATAAACAATAAACTCCAAGTCTAAAAGCTAAAATTCTCAACAAAAGAGTGAAGGTTGAAGAAATTAAGAACAACCATAATAACTTTGTTCCCGATTGTTTTGAGTTAAATACAAGCGAGAACTTTCTTCGCTTACCTCTCAATAGTGCGATTGCTACAAACAAACTTCCCACTGAAATAAAACTGAGTAATTTACAACAAGAGAACACACATAAACAAATAAACACATAATCCACCTCTAAGAATGAAAGATGGAACAAATTAAACTCCATCTAACACTCAGAGCTCCCTCCTTAAACTTGTTAGCCATTGAATGCAATTTGTAAAACTTTCTGCCCGCCAATCGATATCAAATCACAACACGTAATTAAAAGCGCATAGCTTAACCAAACAGAATATTACACTGGAACGAATTTGCCATTAATATAGAGTTTGTCCGGTTCTGCTTTACTAAAAGATACCTTCATACCGTTTCTTTTTGCTTCCTTTAACTTCGGCATTTGTTTTCGTCGGCGCTCAATAATTTCTTGCGGATAATCTTCTAGAACCTTAATCTCGGGGTCTAGAAGATTATCCGCAAGAAATTATTGAGCGCCGACGAAAACAAATGCCGAAG
>JAOARS010000105.1 GCA_025210415.1 Marinifilum sp.
AGGTATGACAACTAGAAACTGGACTACCATTAAGGAATACGAAGACATTAAATTCGAATTTTTCGAAGGAATTGCTAAAATCACCATCAATCGTCCTGAGGTGTACAATGCATTCCGTCCGCAAACCAACTTCGATATGTTGGATGCAATGGATATTTGCCGCGAGCGCAGCGATATTGGTGTTGTTGTGTTAACAGGAACAGGCGATAAGGCTTTCTGTTCGGGTGGTGACCAAAATGTAAAAGGGATTGGCGGATATGTAGATGATCATGGTGTACCTCGTTTGAATGTATTGGATTTGCACAAGGCGATCCGTTCGCTTCCTAAGCCGGTAATTGCTATGGTAAACGGATATGCAATTGGTGGCGGACACGTACTTCACGTGGTTTGCGATTTGACCATTGCTTCTGAAAATGCAAAATTCGGTCAGACTGGTCCTAAGGTGGGTAGTTTCGATGCTGGTTTTGGTTCGAACTATTTGGCTCGCCACGTAGGCCAAAAGAAAGCTCGTGAAATTTGGTTCCTTTGCAAGCAGTACACTGCAAAAGAAGCGGAAGACATGGGTATGGTAAACACTGTGGTACCATTGGAAAGATTGGAAGACGAAACTGTTGAGTGGTGTAAAACCATCATGATGCGCAGCCCTATGGCAATCCGTATGATTAAGCGTGGATTGAACGCAGAATTAGACGGACAGCGCGGTTTGATGGAATTTGCAGGTGATGCAACCATGATGTACTACCTGATGGAAGAAGCGCAGGAAGGAAAGAATGCATTTCTTGAGAAGCGTGATCCTGAATTCCAGAAGTTCCCTAAATTCCCGGGCTAAAAATCTGTCCACAAATACACACAGATAAACACAAATAGGTGCAGCACCGTTTGCATCAAAATTTGTGTTTATTTGTGGTTAAAATATCTTTCAGGATAAAGATTTATGGTCCACGAATACACACGAATTAGCACAAATGGAATAACGCCATTTGCATCCACATTTGTGTTTATCTGTGTGTATTTGTGGATTCTTTTTTTTAATTCACGATTTTATTTCTTTGTGTAACTTTGTGAATCCCTTCGTTTACCTTTGTGGTTAAATCCTTTACGACATGCAAATCCGACCTGCCACCTCAATTGATCTACCAGCAATTAACCTTATCTACAACCAAGCCGTGCGCAAGCGATTCTGCACTGCCGATTTGGAAGAAATCTCCATGCAGGAACGTGAAAAATGGTTCGCCTCTCACAATCCTGATACCCATCCGGTATTTGTGGCAGAGGAAAACAACAAGATCATTGGCTGGATGTGTTACTCGCCCTATAGACAGGGAAGAAGAGCTTTGCAAACCGCAGTTGAAGTAAGCTACTACCTGCACGATGATCATCAGGGCAAAGGCATTGGCAGCCAACTTATGGATTTTGCCATCAAACAGGCTCCTCAGTACCATATTAAACACCTTTTTGCCATTCTGTTGGAACCCAATACAGCAAGCATTAAACTACTGGAAAAATTCGGCTTCGAACGCTGGGCATGCCTTCCAGATATTGCGAATATTGATGGGGAGTGGTATTCGCATATTTATTATGGAAGAGAAGTATAATTACGAATTTGGAATTACGAAAAGTATAAATTTGATGCTCTCACTTCAAGTGAAGGTATCAATACATGATTACATATAAGCCAGTGAGGTTTAATTACGAATTACGAAAAGCATAAATTTGATGTCCCACTTTTTGAGGAATTGTAGGTGTGCTTTATTTCAATTAAAGTTCTTGTGTTTTTATGTGAGTGTTTCCCTTTTTAAGGGAAACTGTCGACAGACTAAAGGGTTGAAATAGTAAAAAATATTCTAAAACACCCTTTTCCCTATCGGGATTTTCCCTGAGAGGGAAAAAACTGATTTCGAGAATGAGCAGATAATATTATTAATAATGCGAAAAAGACATTTCAATAAATGTGTATATTAATGAATAGCACTTTTTGTGAGGCTATCAATAAAAAACAAACCCAATCCTACAACAAATGATAGAACTAAACCCCTTGCATGAGAATCATGCTCACTATTTCTACAATTGGATTCAAGACAAAGAAGTAATTCGTTATTCATTATCCATATTCCAAAAATTGAAAACCAAAGAGCAGGTGAGGACTTGGCTTCTTGATACCATAAAAGACACAAGTACATTTAAGAAAGGGGTTTTCTTAAAAGGAACAGATCAATTGATTGGTTATGCAGGCATTTGCGATTTGTCATCCACCAACAAATCTGGTGAGTATTTTATTTTTATTGGTGATAAAGCATATTGGGGAAAGGGGGTAGGTACAGAAGTTACCACGAAAGTTCTTCAATTGGGATTTAATGATTTGGATTTGAATAGAATCATGCTCACCGTTTCGGAACCCAATATTGGCGGAGTGAAAGCCTACCAACGAGCAGGATTTAAATTGGAAGGCAAATTACGACAAGCCTGTTTTCGCGATGGTAAATTTCATGATAAATTGGTAATGTCGGTGTTGAAAGAGGAGTTATACCAATTTTATTTTGGAATGAGCGTTAAATTGTTTTGAATATTTTGAGTTTAGACAAGTTAAAAAATTAAGGCATAGCAGAGTTACGGCGCAATTTTTTAATGAAGTGTAAACTTAAAATAGCAGAAGAATAATG
>JAOARS010000106.1 GCA_025210415.1 Marinifilum sp.
GGATCTGTTGATGCAAAAACTCTAAACGAAATTCGTTCAAGTTTTTCAATGAATGCATCAACTCAAGCAATCCAAAATGCGATTACAAACTCTGAAAGCATCAGAGAGTTATCTTTAAACAGATCAAAAATTGGTACAACCGATCATTACTTTAAATACAGAGTAGATGTAAAAGGGATTACCGATCAGGAGAACTCAGGAAGATGTTGGATGTTTACTTCGATGAACACCATTCGTCCGAATGTAATGAAGAAGTTCAATTTGAAAGCATTCGATTTTTCACACAACTATAACTATTTCTGGGATATGTTCGAAAAATCAAACTTGTTTCTGGAAAACATTATTGCAACAGGAAAGCGCGACATGGACGATCGTGAAGTTGTGACTTACTTCAAGGCTCCGGTAAATGATGGTGGTGTTTGGAACTCTTTCTATAATGTGGCTAAAAAGTATGGTGTGGTACCTGCCGAAATTATGCCTGAAACAAAAGTGAGTAACAAAACTCGTGAAATTGGAAGATTATTAAACGAAAAACTACGAGGCGAGGGTTATAAACTTCGTTTGTTGGTAGCCGAAAAAGCTTCAGCAAAGAAGATTGAGGAAGCTAAAGTTGAAGCCTTGAAATCGGTATACCGTATGTTGGCTTTGAGTTTAGGTGAGCCACCAGTTACATTTGAGTGGAGGTTTAAAGATTCAGAAGGAAAAATCAGCAAAAGCAAGACCTATACACCACAAGAGTTTTTAGAAGAAATTGCACCAGGATATGCTGATATTGAAATGGTGATGATCATGAACGATCCAACTCGCGAGTATTACAAAGTTTATGAAATTAAGAACTACAGAAATGTTTCGGAAGGTGTAAACTGGACCTACCTGAACTTGCCAAACGAAGAGATTAAGAAATTTGCTTTGGCATCTATCAAAAACAATGAAGCTATGTATGCATCTTGTGATGTTGGGAAACAACACAACCGCAAAACTGGAGTAATGGATGTAAATACTTACGACTATGCATCATTATTTGGTGTTGAATTCGACATGGACAAGAAAGCCAGAATTTTAACGCGTCAGTCGGGTTCATCGCATGCAATGGCATTAATTGGTGTTGATGTTGATGAAAACGAAAAGCCAGTAAAATGGGAATTCGAGAATTCTTGGGGAGCATCGTCGGGACACAATGGGTACATTACATTTACCGATGAGTGGTTTGATGCTTATATGTTTAGAGTAGTGATTAATAAGAAGTATCTGGACGAGAAAGCTAAAAAAGCTTCGGAATCTAAACCAATTGAATTGCCAGTTTGGGATTATATGTTCTAAGCTTTGGTTGAAGGATATTATAAAGGATGTTTTCTACTGGAAAACATCCTTTTTTAATGTTATGTCATTTCGGATTTTAATGAACAGCCTTTCTCGATCTATTTCGGGAAAGCAAAGCTTGATATCCTTACTTCGAGCGAGGTTATCAATAACGTAAAACTGTAATTCTTAGCTTACTGATAATTCTACTCCAAGTGGGAATATCAGGATATTGCAATACAATTTGTTATGCCATTTGCGTTTTAAAAAGAAAGAGATCGTTTTCTCAAAAAAGAAAAGCCTCGAACATTGTCCGAGGCTAACATCTTGGTATTATTCTGAAATTATTGTTTCAATCTCTTGAATACATAGCGAGTAATAAAGATTCCTTTTCCATCACCTTTACCACTATCACTTTCTACGCCACTTGTTACAAAAGCCAATTCGAAGCCTCTTTCAACCAAGTGGTTGATTTTAGATGAAATCAAAGCATCGTTGGAAGCAATATTTTGAAAGTTGATACCTGCCATGCTATAAAAGTTTAACAATTTGGTTTCTGCAAATAAGCTAACTTTTGCGTCTGAACGCTTAACTTCTTTTTGCTTACTTTTCTTTCCATCGGTTCTTTCAGTAGTAAATTCATCTGCATCAATTGGCGATTTTTCCTCAACAATTCTTGAACGGCCAATTCCCATTGGAACGATAGATTCTACGGTAGTGATTACTTTGTACTCGAAAGATTGAGCATTGGCATCGATAAAAAGCCCACAGGCAATTACAAAAAGTAATAATAATTTTTTCATGTTGTTAATTAATTTTATTGATTTATATATTAATAGGTTTTTAAAAATCGTAAAACTATATAATAGTTTTAAAACTTGTATTAACTAAATAAAATTTTTGCCCTAATCAAATGATTTGTATTTCGAATGCACAATTTGCAATAATGGTGCCATAAATTATATATAAGTTTATCTTATAGATGTATAAAATGATCTTATTTCAAGTTATAGATATTTGTATCAACGAAAATGATAAATCAATAATTAAAAAATAAGAATCATGAGAAATGTAAAAGAAAATCAAGCAACAGTAGAACTAACAGCAAACGAAAGAGAAATTGAACAATTGCAAATTTTATTGGCAAATTATCAGTTGTATTATCAAAACTTAAGAAATTTTCACTGGAATGTAAGAGGTAGAGTTTTCTTTGAGTTGCACGCTAAGTTTGAAGAGTTGTATACCGATGCTAGCGATAGGGTTGATGAAATTGCTGAACGAATTTTAACGCTTGATGGCCATCCGCTGGGAAATTATTCTGACTATGTGGCTATTTCAACAATACAGGAAGCAAATTCGAATGCAACAGGAGAAGAAATGGTTCAGCAAGTGGTGAATGCACACGATATTTTAATTGAAAAAGTGAGAAATGTAATTGCAGAGGCCAATGAAAATGAGGATGAGGGAACATTGGACATTTTACCAGCCTATATTTCTTATCTTGAGAAAATCAATTGGATGTTAAAAGCTTATTTAAAATAATAAACAAAACTATGAGAATGATAAAGCCTCCTGGGTAGGGAGGCTTTATTTATTTATTTTCTATATCCAGTATCACTGGAAAGTTCATATTCTCATCAATGAACTTATCCATCTGAACAGTAAATCTTTCACAAAAAACAATTTTTTGCGATTTTGGGATGTAAGGAGCAAGGCGATTAATTTCTGATAGAATCTGATCTCTCATAATCAATTCGCCATCATCGATAATGAACATTTTAAGATTGTTCAGGTTAATACCACTAAATGAGTACAATTCATTTAATTTTTTGGCTGTCCCGATTACTACATCCGAACCTGCATAAATCTTGTCTCTTAAATCATGTAAATTTCCGGCATCGCCTTCGCAAAATACTCTTAGGTTCGTGTTTTGTCCCAATGTTTGAAAAAGCTCTTTCATTTCGATAGATTTCTCTCTGCTCGATACAATAATTAAAGCTCTTGGAACATCTTCAAATTCATTTTTTAATTGCTGAATAACACTGATGACAATGGTTGATGATTTGCCACTATTCTCATCAGCACGAACCATTAAATCAACACCACTTTTTATTTTGGATATGCTTTGTTTTTGAACTCTGGTAGGTGTTTCGAATCCAAATTGCTCAATGGATTCTAACAAATGCTGATCTAATTTCTTTAAGAACATTTTTACTTCTATTTAAATTACTTTGCCACAAAAGTACAAATTAATACCAATTGCATAACAAACTGCTTGATAAAGCAATTGGTTTTTTACTAAAGATGTTTGGCAAGTTTCATCAATCGAATAAATTCGCTTCTATATCCCTCTTCGTCTTTTCCTTTCGAATTTTGAGCCAAATCAATTAGCATTTTGTAATTGCATTTTCCTTTGTGTTGCGAATCTCTAAGAAGTAATCCAAAGCCTGCAACGGCAGCAGAGAATCTGTAGTTTTCAGAAAGAGTATTGTCCGAAACTACTTTCATCGGAATTTCTTCTGTCATTAGTATGCTTTTTCTTTCATCAGGATTTTTATACCTGAATTTAACGGTTGCAATTTCATTTTTCGAAAGAGCCGTGGCATTTAATTCTGTATTCTGATATTTGAGATTTTGACCTTTCTGATTTGTTTTTGCAAGCTTAATTTCATACAAAGCAGTTACATTGTGTCCTGATCCCAATTCTCCAGCATCTTTTTTATCATTTTCAAAATCTTCTTTATTCAGCATTCTGTTTTCGTATCCTATTAGTCGATACTCTTCAACAATTGCCGGATTAAATTCAATTTGGATTTTTACATCTTTTGCAATGGTAAAAAGTGTTCCACCAAATTCATTCACCAATACTTTTTTGGCTTCAAGAATATTATCGATATAGGAGTAATTTCCATTTCCTTTGTCAGCAATAATTTCCATTTTATCATCCTTGTAATTCCCCATGCCAAATCCTAAAACAGAAATGAATACACCATTTTCACGTTCTTTTTCAATCAATCTTTCCATTTCAGCATTGCTTGATGTACCAACATTAAAATCACCATCGGTAGCAAGTATAATTCTGTTATTGCCACCATCAATAAAATTTTTACGTGCTACTTTATAAGCCAACTTTAAACCAGATGCACCAGCAGTTGATCCTCCGGCATTTAATTTGTTTAATGAGTTAAGAATAGTTTCTTTCTTGTTTCCGTTTGTCGAGGGCAATACCAAACCAGAGCTGCCTGCGTAAACTACAATGGCAACCTTATCTTCGGAGCGCAACTGATTTACCAACAATTTAAAAGCTTTCTTTAGTAGTGGTAATTTATTTTGAGAACTCATCGATCCTGATACATCTAACAAGAAAACAAGATTTGATGCAGGCAAGTTTTCAGTTTCAATTTTTTTCCCTTGCAAACCAATGTGAAGAAGCAGATTTTCCTTGTTCCAGGGGCAAGCAGCTATTTCATGGTGAATGGCAAAAGGATGTTCTCCTATTGGTTGATTGTAATTATAGTTGAAATAATTGATCATTTCCTCAATTCGAACTGCATCCATTGGTGGTTTTTGTCCGTTTGTTAAAAACCTTCTTACATTGCTGTATGAGGCTGCATCAACATCGATAGAGAAGGTTGAAACCGGACTTTCTATTGCATTTTTGTAATTGTTTTCGTTGATTGTTGAATAACCTTCGGTGTTGTAATTCATGTTTGGCATCGTTTCATATTGGTAAAAAGCCATTGCACTTTTTGAAGCTTTGATTGAACTGGCTCCTCTTATTTCGATACCAGAAACATTACCGGATAGATTAATTTCTGATTCTTCATCACAAATTACTACAACTTCGTTAATATTAACTTGATCTGTTACTAGTGTAACATTGATGTGAGTTTGATTTTTCACTTCAATTTTCTGACTAATCATCCCAACAAAAGCATAAACCAGTATATCACCTTTTTCTGCCTCTATGGTATACTTGCCATCAATATTAGTTGATGTTCCGTGAGTTGTTCCTTTTATTGTAATGCTAACGCCTGGTATTGGATGATTTGATTCATCAGTAACTATACCTGATATTGATTTTGCTGATAGTGAGATGGAAATCAGTACCCCAATAATTCCTAATAATAATTTCATTGCTCTCATAATTCTATTTTTTTAATGATTATTGATTTGTTTTTATCACTAGGATGCAAGGCGAGAATAAATTCCATAAAAAATTTTCATCTTTTTTTTGAAATGTTTAACTAGCATTAAGTTTTAATACCGATTGCATAATGAAATGAGCCTTATCTTCGTTTCACTGGAAATGCTCAACCATTATTACATCGGCATGATACCAAACAATCAATATAGCTTACCTCATTTTCAAAATGGTATAATTTGATAATTACGTTGTTCGACCATATGTTACATTGGAAAAAGAAGCCGGATAAACTTACTGATCAGAACTTGCTTGAATCGTATATCGATTCAGGTAACCTGGATGAGTTGGGAGCTTTGTATTCCAGATATATGCATTTGGTTTATGGTGTGTGTTTAAAATATCTGCATGACAGGGAAAAGGCAAAAGATGCTGTAAATGGAATTTTTGAACACTTAATTAATGAAATCCCTAAATTTGAAATTAAGAACTTTAAATCTTGGTTATATGTTGTTTGTAAAAACTATTGCCTGATGGAATTGAGAAAACAAAAATCAGAAAGAAATCGGGCTGATAAATTTTTGCAGAATCAAAATATGGAATCGTTGATTTATTTGCATCCTATTGATGAAGCACCGGATTTAAATTTGGAACGAAACCTGAAGAGATGTATTGATCGGCTAAAGGAAGAGCAGCAAAAATGCATATTGTTGTTTTATTATGAAGAGAATTGTTATCAGGAGATATCAGATGAACTAAATATTCCATTGAAGAAGGTAAAAAGCTATATACAGAACGGAAAAAGAAACCTAAAGATTTGCATGGAAGAATTTGCCAAACAAAATGAAGTCTAAGTTGAAATTGACATATGAACGGTTTTTAGCCTATTTCAGTAATAAACTGACTGGAAAGGAAAAGCATGTTTTTGAAAAATCTGTAATGCAAGATGAATTCGAAAGTGATGCTTATGATGGTTTGTCGAAGCTAAGCTCATTGGAATTGCAACAAGATTTAGATGATTTGAACTTAAGTTTGGAAAACAGGA
>JAOARS010000107.1 GCA_025210415.1 Marinifilum sp.
CTTCAATTGGTCGTTTTGTATTGTGTAAATCATTATTTTACTAATTCAAAAAAAATGTATTTCGCTTTCATTAAATGATAAAGAGTCAAAATATCACGTTTTGGTCTTTTATGAAATGATAAAGAGCCAAAATATTACATTTTGGTCTTTCATTAAATGATGAAGAGTTAAAATATCACATTTTGGTCTTTCATTAAATGATGAAGAGTCAAAATATCACATTTTGGTCTTTCATTAAGTGATAAAGAGTTAAAATATCACGTTTTGGCCTTTTATTAAATGATAATTCGAAAAAATGAATTTTCGTTTTTATCAAATGATAATTTGAAAAGATTGTCTCATTTCATTATAAAATTGATTCTCATCATTTTTGTAAAAAAAAAGCTGCTAGTAAAACTAACAGCTCATATTTTAAATAAAAAGATTTACTTATATCATTTCAATGTCTTCTTTCTTCAGCCAACCTTCGTTTCCATCGCTTAGCTGAATGTTTCTCCAGTCTCCCAATTGATCAATTACCTTCACTTTGGTTCCTTCGTGTAATAGAAACAATTCAGTTCCGCTTACATCTGGCGAACCTTTAATGGTAACACTTGGACTAAAAATTATGGCGTGTTCACGATTTGTAATTTCATCAGTTCTGGTAGATGCAAAAGAATAGCTTACAATGCTTAGCAGTAAGCTGATTGCAGCAAAGAAGAAACCAGCTTTTTTTAGTCCCACTTTGTTGCTGTACAAATAGAAACAAACAAACAACAAACACAAAAAGAATAAACCAATTGAAAGGTAAGACCATAAATCTGCCGAAAAGGCATTTCTGATTCCTGAAAACCATCTTTTTAAGAACAACTCCGGCAATACTTCCAGTTTGTCTAACACATGAGCTTGTGCCATTTTCAGGTTGTATTGAACATCCTTATCCTCCGGAGACAATAGTTTGGCTCTCTCGTAATTTAATATTGCAGGAGCTATTTGCCCTGTTTTGTAATAAGAATTGGCAAGGTTGAAATAAATCTCAGGAGCTTCGATATGTGTTTCTAAAACGAACTCATAAGATTTTATTGCTTCATCGTACTCACCTTTTTGGTAAAAATCATTTGCCTCGCTAATAGGAGTATCTTGTGCCTCAGCAGCAGAAACAAAAAGCAAAGCAATTAGGATATATAGTAATTTCTTCATTTCTATTCGAATTAATTAGATGCTCTTTTCTAATTTGGTAATTGTTTCCATCGTCTTTTTATACAACTCATCCATTTCTGATGATCCAGTTGATGGAGCATAACGTGCAAACTCACAAGTATCAAGAATATTTAAAAAGTCTTGAGTTAATTCTTGCTCAACATTTTTGCTTTGCAAAATTTCAGTGATGTTTTCTTTGTTCAAATCAGCCAATGGAAGGTTCAATTTGTCAGAAGTATAACCCCAAAGGGCTTTTAAAATTTCATCGTAGAATTCTTCTTTCTTTTGAGCCTTTAAGCTTGCCGAAGCAGCTTTCAATCTCTTCATTGCAACTCGGTTGGCACGTTTGTTTTTAACTCGTGCTATATCGGCATTTTCCCTAATTCGTTTTCTGTTGAAAACAAAAGCCAAAATAAATACCAAAAATGGAACCAGGTATGCAAGATAGAAATTAGTAGTTCCAAAGAATATTTGTCCTTTTAATCTTGGCGTAAAATCGTTGGTTTTAATAAAGCGAATGTCCTTGCCAATAAATTTCACATCTTCTTTCGAGAATGAGCTAATAACAGCACTTGATGCATCTCCACTGCCTTTTCCAACTTTAATCGTGAATTTTGGCGTAGAACGCGTACGGTATATACCAGCTTTAGGATCGAAGAAACTAAAGTCAACAGGAGGTATCTGATATTCTCCACCATGACGAGGAATAATTAAATACTCAAATGTTGTAGAACCTGTCATTCCTTTTGCAGTACTCTTTAAATCCTGATTTGTTTTGGGATCGTAAACCTCAAAATCGGCAGGGAAATCGAATTCTGGTGGATTTACCAGTTTTAGATTACCATTACCCGATATTTTAAGCTTTAAAGTTACCGCATCGTTTGCCTGAACAGAGTCTTTGTCAATTGTGGCAGACATTCTAAAGCTACCAACTGCACCATCGAAACTTGATGGTTTGTTGGCAGGGAACTCTTTTACACGAATGGTAACAGGTTTACTTTTTCTTGGTACTCGAATATCCTGATAGTTATCAAAGAAATCATCGAAGAAACCTCTGTTGCCGCTTGATCTGCGCTGACGAATGATACATTCCAACTCGAAAGGATCGATGGTAATGTTACCAGTATGTTGCGGGAACAAAATTAATTTTCGAATGGTACCAACATTATAAATTGTGCCATTCACATTTTCTCTTTGCAAAGAAATTTGTCCCGGCGTAGGAATTTCCTGACTCAAAAATCCGTTGAACGAAGGAAATTTAGAATCGCCAAAACCAGCAATATTTAATCTTGTATACACTTTAATTGTTGCAACAACATGTTCACCCATGTAAACGCTCTTGCGATCAACATTCACTTTAACAAATAAATTCGCTTGTGTAATTTTAGTTGCTGCAGCTTGGTTCGATTGTCCGCTCTGATTGCTTTGCGGTTTTTCGTTGGCTTTTACGACTTCTACACTAACCGAGTTCGAGTTAAATTCATAACCTTTCACCTTAATTTTGGCTGGATTTACGGTGAATTTACCTTCCTTTTCGGCCAGCAATACATAAGTGTAGGTGTAGGTAGTTGCAGAACTCCATTTGCCGTTAATGTATTGTGAACTTGAGCTACGAGAAGTTGAAGGTCCCATTAACACTCTAAAGCCTGTAAGCGAAGGGAGTTGAATGTCTTTTGCTTTTTGATTCACAGTATAAACCAATCGAAATTGTTCCCCAACTTCAACCACACGAGGTGCTGCTGCGGTAAATTTAACTTCTTCTGCAAACGAAGCAGAAGTAATAAATAATGTTGCTAATAGTAAGAAAAATATTTTCTTCATCCGTAGTATTCTGTTTTTTCAGATGTGTTCTTTTTGTTTCTTCTTGATGAAATTTATCGCACAAATGTACTTATTAATCATCAGTATTTTTAATCTGGTTGAGTTTAATTATAAGTATCAATGTTAATCAAGAGTTGAAATAGCTGTATTAATTAGACAATGATGAATTTATAACATTTTCAAGTTGAGTTTTTCCCTAGTAGGGAAAATCCCGACAGGGTAAAGGGTGAAATAAGATAAAAATATAATCAAAAATACACCCTTCTGGCTGTCGCCATCATCTCCCGATTCTCGGGACAGGCTCTAAA
>JAOARS010000108.1 GCA_025210415.1 Marinifilum sp.
ATTCCCGTACGGACTACTAAAAATTTTGCAGCAATTTGATATTAAATTATATTTGCTGTGCATTAATAAACAAATGGTCCGTTCGTCTAGGGGTTAGGACGCCAGATTTTCATTCTGGTAACACGGGTTCGATTCCCGTACGGACTACCAAGATAATAATTTAGATAACTTTAAGAGATGGCAAATCATCAATCTGCAATTAAGAGAATCAGACAGTCTGAAAAAAGAAGAGTACACAATAAGTATTACGCTAAGACTGCAAGAAATGCTGTAAGAAAGTTACGTGCTACTTCAGATAAGGAAGCTGCTAATGAATTACTTCCTAAGGTTACTGCAATGTTAGATAAGCTTGCAAAAATCAATGTAATTCATAAAAACAAAGCTGCTAACTTGAAATCTAAATTAGCTTTACACGTTAACAAGCTGTAAGACACTATAACTCTGTTACAAAGGGTTCTCAACGAGAACCCTTTTTGTGTATATACTTATTTTATATTTGCATTGATATTGTAAATTCATAACTTAGTTAAGCATTTATAATATCAATTATGGGAAAGTACAATAAACTAAGTATTAAAGATTGGGCACTTGAAGATCGTCCGAGAGAAAAACTAATGTACAATGGAGCAAAAAGTTTATCATCTGCCGAACTTTTAGCCATAATAATTGGTAGCGGTAATAGAAACCAATCTGCAGTAGAACTTTCCAAATCGATACTCTCCCATTGTAATAATGACCTTAACATTCTGGCAAAAAAATCAATTCACGATTTAATGAAAATCAAAGGAATTGGTGAGGCTAAAGCTATTGGTATTATATCAGCACTCGAAATAGGCCGCAGGCAAAAAGCTTTTCAGAGTAAGCAAAAACAAAAAATAACCTGTAGCCGAGATGCTTTCGAAATTTTGTTTCCTTTTGTTGAAAATTTAGGACATGAAGAATTTTGGGTATTATTCATGAATCGCGCCAACAAAATTATCGAAATTAAAAGTGTTTCATCAGGAGGCATTACAGGTACAGTTTTCGATATCAGGCTTGTTCTTAAAGATGCCTTGCAACTTGAGGCCATAAACCTTATTTTATGCCACAATCATCCTTCGGGGAATCTTTTTCCTTCCAAAGCCGATAAAGACATCACCAATCAATCGAAAGAAGCTGCGAAATTGATGAATATCGAAATATTAGATCATTTAATAATTGGCGAAAACAATTATTATAGTTTTGCTGATGAAGGCCTAATTTAGCAGGTTATACCAAATGTAACATGTAAATGAGCCATTTTGGAAAATAGTATAATGCCGATATAGAAAATATTAGGCAGTGCGAGTTTACGAAGCAGTGACTCATATTATTTTCACAATCGGTATTATTAGATTGCTAACTTTTTTCCTTGTTTTCTTTCCTTAACATTATTGAAATATAGCTATATTTGCGCTCAGCTAATTTTTAAATATTAAAACATGGTGATCCATACATTAGGAGAAAACAACTCCCTTTTTAACCGATTTATAGCTGAAATCCGAGATGTAAATGTTCAAAACGATCCTCTTCGCTTTAGAAGAAACCTAGAAAGAGTTGGAGAGATATTCGCATATGAAATCAGTAAAACTTTAGATTTTGCAGATCAATCTGTAGAAACTCCTCTTGGTACCGCAGTTGCTTCTCTTCCAAAGGATGAAGTTGTTGTAGCTTCGATTTTAAGAGCCGGACTTCCTTTGCACAATGGTTTATTAAACTATTTCGACAAATCAGAAAATGCTTTTATTTCTGCATATCGCAAGCATACCGAAGATGGTAAATTCAAAATTAATTTTGAATACATCTCATCTCCTTCTATCGATGGAAAGGTGGTAATTCTTGCCGATCCAATGTTGGCAACAGGATCATCAATGGAGTTGGCATACAAAGCAATGCTAACCAAAGGAACGCCTAAACACGTACACATTGTTTCTGTAATTGCAAGCCAGCAAGGTGTTGATTTGATTAAAAACAATTTACCTGCAGAAAATACTACCATTTGGAATGGTGTTGTTGATGCAGATTTAAATTCAAAATCATATATTGTTCCTGGCTGTGGCGATGCAGGCGATTTGGCTTTTGGTGCCAAACTAGGATAATCAATATGTTTGATAATATTTCAAGGACTGTTGCAATGGCAGTCCTTCTTTTATGCCTTAAAAATGCTTACTCCCGAAGTATCGGGACAAGAATTCTTCATTTCCAAAAGTGTTTTCCCGTTCACCGGATGAATGAATTCAGGCGCCACTTCTGCCAAAGGAGCCAAAGCAAACATCCTCTCTGCCATTCTTGGATGCGGAATTTCAAGTCTTTCCGTATTGACAATTAAATCATCATAGAGTAAAATATCAATATCAATTGTTCTCTCGCTATAGCGATTTTTCTTACGTATTCTTCCTAAATCCTTTTCAATTTTTTGAGTTCTATTAAGAACATTTTCAGGCATTAAATCGGTTTCAATCATCACAACTTGATTCAGAAAACTTTGCTCATGCTCAAACCCCCACGGTTCGGTTTCATATAATGCTGATAGTTTGAGAACTTTCCCGACATCTTTGTTAAGAGCATTAAGCGTATTTTGTAAAATTTGCTCTCTATTGCCAAGATTTCCACCAATTAGAAAATATACTTTTGCCATTATTTTTAATTTGATCGGTAAAAGAAACAAAGAAATCTTTCCAAACAAAATATACATCGAAAATAATAGACATTTCAACCTTCTGTCAGTTTTATTAAATATATTTGTTCTAATGCCAATTTACATAAATTGGATTTTTTTTATGAAATAGAATAATCATTTTAAAGTATATCAATATGAAAAGTTTCTTCAAATTTACATTTGCCTCTATACTTGGAGTTATTGTAGGCGGACTTCTTCTTTTGTTTTTAGGTATCATGATCATTGCTGGTATTGCATCAATGGCTGATAAACCTGTAACAGTTAAAAACAAAAGTATTCTGGAAATTAAACTGAGTAAGGAACTTGCTGACAGAGGTGCTGACAATCCGTTCGAGGAACTGGATATTCCCGGATCGGGAAATTCGACAATAGGATTGAATACTGTTTTGGAAAGTATCGAAAAAGCTAAAACCGATGAAAACATCAAAGGTATTTATTTAAATATCAGCGATATTTCTGCAAATTTTGGCGGAATTGCTTCTATCGAAGAAATTAGAAACAAATTGAAAGAATTTAAAGAAACCGGTAAGTTTATTGTGAGTTATAACAATTTTGGTTACTCTCAAAAAGCATATTACCTTAATTCTGTATCGGATAGCATTTACTTAAACCCTGAGGCAATGATGATTCTTGTAGGAATGGGCGGAGAAAGAACTTTTTACAAGAAATTTCTTAAAAACATTGGTGTTGAAGCTCAGGTAATCAGAGTTGGAAAATACAAATCGGCAACCGAACAGTTTTTCAGAGATGACATGAGTGATGAAAGCCGAGAGCAGACCATGGCTTATGTTGGAGATATCTGGAACCAAATATTGAAAGAAATTTCAGAAGAAAGAAACGTTTCGGTAGAGATGCTAAATGAAATTATTGACGCTTTTGACATTAAAAAAGCAGGTGATGCTAAAAATTACAATCTAATTGATGGTGTTATCTACCAAGATGAAATGAATTCAATCCTAAGAAAACTTTCCGATATTAAAGAAGA
>JAOARS010000109.1 GCA_025210415.1 Marinifilum sp.
AAGAATAAACTAGTATGAGGCTAACTGATACCTCCTTGATGCTCTCACTCTGAGTGAGGGTATCAATACAAGATGAATGAGAGCCTCACTGCAAGTGAGACCCTCATGAGTTAAACTGTTAAGTCTTGTCTAATTTGTTACTAACATGTACTTAAAGGCAATCTGTGTTTCATTTTTATACTATATTGTAAATTCAGAATCAATCCAAGAATAAGAGTAGTAAGATTAAAAAACACAAAATTTAATTATATATGAAAATCAAAATCGTACTTACAGCATTAGTTTCTATTATTTTTTTATCGTGTTCATCAGATAATGAAGACGTAGCAAAAGTTCCTACTACGGACTTCGAATTAAAACTAGATGAATATGGATTATTTGATATTGATAAAAACTTTGAAGGGTATACATTAGGCTTGGATACCAATCTTATCTATTTTAATGGAAGGCTCGATAATCAACTTTGTATGGAAGCCTTTAATAAAGACAACAAGATAAACCTATTATCTTGGGAAAGTGATGATAAATTGGTGCTTGAAGTACATGAAGGTTACGGTGTAAACTCAACTCATGAGATATCAGTGTTTAGAACTATAAATCCATATGATTACAATGATAAGCACACATATATCTTGTGGGGAATAGCAGAAGGAGATCAGTATGACCAACGTGAAAGGATTATCACAAGTGACCTGTATTTTACCTCAGTAAATAAAAAATATGAGAGTATGACTTTTCCATCAAAAGCATATTTTTATTCAGATTTAATTCCATGGTATGAAGATAAGGTTTTAGTTACTAAGACACCAGTAGAGTGGAATTACGGTAAACTAGATAGCTGTTTTTGTTATTCAATGACAGGAGAGGAAGTGTTTAAATTTGAGAAGAATATCAACTTTTACCCAGATCGTAATTACATTGTAATAAGCACGTCAAATTATATCGAATTTGTGGGGGATGCTGGAGGATATTTTTGTAATAAAGATATTACAGAAAACATACAGGTATGGGAAAGTGACAAACCGTTGAGTGATTTGCCGGAAGATACCAGAATTGATTCAATAGAATTTAGCCTATATGGTTCAAGTCAAATATCTTGTATTTTTAATTATACATTCTATTCAGGCGAAAAAGGGACTCGTGAAGTGAAAGTTGAAATTGAAACAGGGAAGATTATTAATTAGAATATTCAGATAGCGCAAGATTATAACTCGTACTTTACGAATGCAAAAGATATCAATTGCAACCAAAAATTGAAAATATGAGAATCATATCACAACTCATACTTCTATTGATCCTAAGTTTAATCTTCTCTTGTCAGCATAAAATAAGTCATGAACAAGAACCAGAACCGAGGCCCAAATTAATTGACTTTCAGCTTGACAAGTATGAGGAGATAATTGATGAACAAGTTGGTCAGTATAAGAATCAATCAATGGTTAAATCGAATCCTCTGATTATATTGGATGGTAAGTCGTATCGATATGATAATTTGAAGAAAGAAAAGAATCTTAAAGTTTACGCAGATACAATATTAAGTATTAGCTCTTTGCCATGGAATACGGGTAATGCTTTGTATGGTAATTGTGCTGAAGATGGTGTAATAATCATATCGACCACTAGGTGAAAATAAATCCTAACTACTACACGAAATGTGGTCTATGAAATCTATTTTTTCTTTTGGTAAGAGATTTAAAATAAAAAACTAAGAAAATGGAACTAGTAACTTATAAAAAATTTAAAACAGAGGAAGAGTCAGTTCCATTAGTGGATATTTTAGAATCTAATGATATAAGCTATCATATAGAAAATATTGCATCTGCTGTAGATATAACATTTACAGGGGGAACTGAATTAGAAGATAAAATTGCAGTTAAGCTTAAAGCGGTAGATTTTGAAAGAGTTGATACACTGTTTCAAAAAATAGTCGCTGACAACCTGGATTTAGTAGACAAAGATCATTATCTGTTTGACTTTTCGAATGAGGAGCTATATGAAGTTCTGGAGAATTACAATGAATGGAGTAAGACCGATTTTATATTGGCACAAAAAATACTGACTGATAGAGGTCAAAATGTTTCGAATGAGGAAGCTCAAGAATTAAGAAACAAAAAGATTGAAAAATTACGAAAGGCTGAAAAAGGGCATAGAGGATGGTTGATATTTGGTTTCATTAGTGCAATTTTTGGTGGGCTTCTTGGTATTTTTATTGGTTATCATCATTTTAAATTCAAGAAAACCATCCCAACAGGAGAAAGAATATACGCTTACGATGCGCAAACAAGAAAAAGAGGACTTCATATTTTCTATGTTGGTATTGTCGCACTTATTTTCTGGATAATTGTTTGGCTTTTAGATTTAAAATAGAATGAGAATTACTCAAAATCAATTCTTTCATGTGATATGTAGAAAAATAAAAGGTATCATTTGTAAAAGAATTAAACTAGTATGGGGCTAACTGATACCTCCTTGATGCTCTCACTCCGAGTGAGGGTATCAATACAAGATGAATGAGAGCCTCACTGCAAGTGAGACCCTCATGAGTTAAACTGTTGAGTCTTGTCTAATTTGTTACTAACATGTACTTAAAAGCAATCTGTGTTTCATTTTTGAATGACGATTATTTTAAAAATTTTCAACTTAATTACATTAATAATGAAATAGTAATAGATGAAACAACCAAAGTTTTGAAACTTGAACCAACAAATTTTTCCCACAAGTTAACCATAACAAATGAATTACCTGCAGACTTACCACATTTTAGACAGTTGATAAATTAAAAGCTAACACAAAAGTTCGATGTAATCCATCCTTTCGTGTAAGTGGAAAAGCAAAAGGTATCATTTGTAAAAGAATAAACTAGTATGGGGCTAACTGATACCTCCTTGATGCTCTCACTCTGAGTGAGGGTATCAATACAAGATGAATGAGAGCCTCACTCCAAGTGAGACCCTCATGAGTTAAACTGTTGAGTCTTGTCTAATTTGTTACTATCATAAACTTAAAGGCAATCTGTGTTTCATTTTTGAACGACGATTATTTTAAAAATTTTCAACTTAATTACATTAATAATGAAATAGTAATAGATGAAACAACCAAAGTTTTGAAACTTGAACCAACAAATTTTTCCCACAAGTTAACCATAACAAATGAATT
>JAOARS010000110.1 GCA_025210415.1 Marinifilum sp.
CTACAAAATATAAATAATTGCTATAATTAATCTATTGCAATAAAGAGTCAAGTGTTTGTCATTTCTGAGGGTGTCACTTCAAGTGATGTTCTCAGTTTGTACAGGAAACAGCAATTGATACTCTCATTTGAAATGAGAGCATCAAACTACAAAATATAAATAATTGCTATAATTAATCTATTGCAATAAAGAGTCAAGTGTTTGTCATTTCTGAGGGTGTCACTTAAAGTGAAGCTCTCGGTTGGTGCAGGAAATAACAATTGATACACTCACTTGAAGTGAGAGCATCAAACTGTAAAATATAAATAATTGCTATAATTAATTTGTTGCAATAAAGAGTCAAGTGTTTTACTTCCAATATGTCATGCTATTTCTGTTACAGAACTACCATTTGACAGTTAAGAAAAGAGACTCCTCATAGAGAGAAGCCTCTTGCTGAATGTATAAAGAAAATTTATTCAGTTACTTTCTTCTTTTTTTCTTCGTAAGCATCGTTATGTACCGAGTTTACAGCACGTCCCGATGGATCTGCATTGTTTTGAAAAGCTTCATCCCAAGCCAGTGCCTCAGCAGTACTGCAAGCAATTGATGGAATAGATGGAACACAAGCTGCCGCAGTATCAGATGCAAAATGCTCAGCAAAAATTGCTCTGTAATAATATTCTTCTTTCGACATTGGTGGATTTACAGGGAATCGATATGATGCATTTGCCAACTGTTCATCACTAATTTCATTTTCTGCAATATCACGCAAAGTGTCAATCCAGTTGTAGCCTACACCATCAGAGAATTGTTCTTTCTGTCTCCAGGCTACTTCTTCAGGCAAATAATCCTCGAATGCTTTACGGATTATCCATTTTTCCATTTTACCATCTTTTGCCATTTTATCTTCAGGATTAATTCTCATTGCAATGTCAAGGAATTCTTTGTCAAGAAATGGAACACGGCTTTCAACACCCCACGAAGCCATTGATTTATTGGAACGCAAGCAATCGAACAGGTGAAGTTTGTTCAGCTTGCGAAGTGTTTCGGTATGGAACTCTTTCGCATTAGGGGCTTTGTGAAAATACAAATAGCCACCAAACATTTCATCGGCACCTTCGCCTGAAAGAACCATCTTTATTCCCATTGATTTAATCACGCGGGCCATCATATACATCGGAGTAGAAGCGCGAACCGTTGTTACATCGTAGGTTTCCAAATGGTAAATTACATCGCGAACTGCATCTAATCCTTCCTGAACTGTAAAAGTAATTTCGTGGTGTACGGTTCCAATGTGATCAGCAACTTTTCTTGATGCAGCCAAATCTGGCGATCCTTCCAAACCAATTGCAAAAGAGTGCAATTGTGGATACCAGGCATCTTGCTGATCGCCTGATTCTACACGTTTTGATGCATATTTTTTAGCAATGGCAGAAATTACAGAAGAATCTAAACCACCTGATAAAAGAACACCATAAGGTACATCTGACATTAATTGGCGGTGAACTGCATCTTCCAATCCTTTTCGAAGGGCTGCCATGTCGGTCTCATTGTCTTTTACATTGTCATAGTCCATCCAATCGCGCTGATACCACTCTTTAATTTCACCATCTTTACTGTACAGGAATTTGCCAGGTAAAAATTCTTCTATCTTGTTACAATATCCTTCCAAAGCTTTTAATTCAGAAGCAACATAGTAGTTTCCATGCTGATCCCAACCCTGATACAATGGAATAATTCCCATATGGTCGCGCCCCACAAGGTAACAATCGTTCTCTTTATCGTACAAAGCAAACGCAAAGATTCCATTCAAATCATCAATAAAATCGATGCCTTTTTGTCGGTATAGGGCCAATATTACTTCACAATCAGATTTGGTCAAGAACTCATAGGATCCGTTCATCTGATTTCGAATGTCCATATGATTATAGATTTCACCATTAACAGCCAGTACCAAATTACCATCTTTGCTGTAAAGGGGTTGGCCTCCCGACTGAGGATCTACAATCGATAGTCTCTCGTGCGATAAAATTGCTTTTTCACCACAGAATATTCCTGACCAATCGGGACCTCTGTGACGAATTTTTTTGGACATTTCCAGTACTTGAGGGCGTAATTTTTGTGCATCTACCTTCAAGTCGAATACTGCTACGAATCCACACATAAAAATTTGATTTAATAGTTACTTAAAAGTCGCCAAATGGGGATTTGACGACTGGTTAATTTTGATATACAATTTGAAAATACAACTTTATTTTTAGAATACCTTGTAAAAACTACATGTTATCGTTTGCAAATGGGTTATTTAATTAAATGTGCCCCCTGTTTTTGTGTAGTGGTTTGTGAAGAAAACGAATGTTAATGTGTACTAAAAAAGGACGCTTTATATAGGTACTTTTAACTTTATTTCTTTTGCCTGCTAAAATCAACATAGTGCCTATTTTTATCTATTCATAATGAATCACACGGAGTCTTTTATTATAGTGCCCTTAGGTTTTAGTTCTTTTTTAATTCGTTGTTCAGGAATACTTTCAGATTATCTATGTCGAGTCGTTTTGCAATAATTTTTTTGTCTTTATCGAGCAAGTACATTGTAGGTGTACTGTAAACATCGTAAAAAATACGAAAGTTTGTTTGAAATTGGGGATCATAGCAGTTTATGAAATCATAAATATCGTAATCGTGAATTGCATTTTCCCACATTTCTTTTTGATCTTGTGTGCAAACCGCAAATACTTCCAAACCTTTTTCTCTGTATTGATCCAGAATTTCAGTTTTTAAGCGTGGTGTTACTTTTTTACAATGTCCACAGTCAGGTTCCCAAAAATAAAGTACTGTATAAGGAGCTTCAACTTCATGTAAACGAACATATTCTCCTTCTGGTGTTTGCATTAGTAAATCCTGAGATTTCATTCCCAACAAGTTGAATTGAGTTTTGATAACTCTTTCCCGAATATTTGCCATTAAGGTAGAATCGGCCCAATTTGCCTGTCCGCTTAAGTAATATTTTTTTGCCAGGCTTACAAAAGCAGCATCCATTCCCATTACTTTGCTTTTTACAGCATAATTCAATGCATATTGGGTCAAATACTGAAAAAAGATCGAATCAGGCCGTGCTTGCTCAATTATTTTTACTGATTCTTTTACAATGGTATCAGGGCTTTGAACAAGTATTTGTTCATAAAAGAAATCTAATTTTTTCTTTAATATGGGTGTTCGCAAATACCTGCTGTCGGTAAGATTTACGTGATCGAAATAGTGATCTTTGTTATACAAATACGATTTTCGCTGAATTACTTTTTCCCGATCTGGAGTATTAACGGGAATTTCATTCTTAAAATCAGGAATTTTAGGAGACAAAGTAAATTGCGCAAACTTCTGTACAAATGAATTTTCAGGAAATTTTGTACTCAGTTTTTCAATGTATGCTCTTACTTCAAGATCTGTATTTTTAAATTTTTCTTTAATTTTTTCTTTTTCGGTTTCGCTGGTAGCTTTTTTAAATGCTTCCTGTATGCCTTTAGATTTTTCATTCTGAGATTTCATGAATTTTTGGAAATCATGAAAGCCATTGGTTTCAATTGATCCTGATATACTGATACTTCCAATAAAATCATTGGGATCGGCACTTATTGAAAACTCCTGATCTTCTCCAATCAGCAAATCGAAATATTTCTGACTTGGCAGGTAAATTACATAAATACCTTGATCAAGAATTTTATCTTTTGAAAAAGAACCTTTGCCATTTGCCAATTTTGTTGTGTCATCGGCAAAAATTCTACCATCAAAATAATGAGCAAGATATGCAGTTGAATCGCTGCAATTTAAAAGTTGTACCGAGATGTTGTATTTCTGAGCATTAAGGTTTGTTAATGTAAAGGTGCAGATAATCAGCACACAAAGAGATTTAAATATACGTTTCATTTCTAAAAATCTATTGATAAGTATAAAGTCAGCGAAAATTACAAAACTTTTTCAATTGACTTGTCATTTTGCTAAACTTAAATGTTTAACGAAATCTTAAAAAAAATGTTTGGGATAATGAGAATTAGTAAATGAGTAGGTTGTTGTGAATGCTTTATTTTTTGAGATACAAAGAAGAAAACCTGCCAGAAAATTCTGACAGGTTAAGTGTGTTACACTAATGAGCAATCGATTCTTTTTATAGAATGTAATTTTAAATTTCTTCTAATTTTTTGGTACGGAAAAACCAATCGTAAGAAGTTTCATCGGTTTTTTCTATTTTATTTTTGGCTGCATTGTGTGAATCTATAGGAGGTATAATTACTTCATCTCCCGGTTTCCAGTCTGCCGGAGTAGCAACTGAAAATTTATCAGCTGTTTGCAATGCAACAAGAACCCTGTGTATTTCATCTAAATTACGACCAAGGCTTAATGGGTAATAAGTAATTGCCCTGATAATTCCATGTGGATCGATAAAAAATACTGCTCTTACAGCTTTTGTACTGTCTTCGTCTGGTTGAACCATGCCATATTTATTGGCAACATGCATTTTTGTATCTTCAATTAAAGGGAATTGCACTTCAATGTTCTTCATCCCTTTAAATTCAATTTTCTCTTTAATTGTTTTTAGCCAGGTGATATGGCTATGCAAATTGTCAACAGAAAGGCCAACCAAATCGCAATTCACTTTATTAAATTGATTTTCCATTTTTGCAAAGGTCATGAATTCTGAAGTACAAACAGGAGTGAAATCGGCAGGGTGACTAAAAAAAATTACCCATCTTCCCCGGTAATCATCCGGAAAATGAATATCACCTTGTGTTGTTAAAGCCCTAAAATTGGGGGCTTTGTCTCCAATCCGCGGCATGTTAACAATTTTAAGGTCTTTGTTTTGGTTCATGGTTTAACGATTTAATGTTTATTGATTTGTAAAATGATTTTGCATTGGTATTTCCCTTTTCGCTTTAGGGATGAATGATTTCGAACTGACGAAATGGGAGGGAATACAGATACACAAGATACCTGCCGAAGTATATTAAAGTTACTTCATTGAGGTATCGATGTCAATAGTTTGACAAGTGTAAATGTCTAATTTTAAATGAGTTTTAATTAAAGGGAAGGTGTTTTTTGCTTACTTATTAAGCTTAACACGATCTATTTCAAGCCATTTCATTGCTTCCTCTTCAGTATAAAATACCTTTGCATTTTGTATTCTAACCTGAATTTCGAAAAGCATGGCCATAGGGGTGTCGTAAGAGTGGCTTACCAGTATTGCACACTTGTTTAATATGGGAGAGTATTTTTCGTATTCATCGATGTAATCATCTAAATCTTTAATATTGAGCAATACTTTTGCCCGGGTAAAATCTGAAATTACATTGTATGATTCATCGAAAAATTCATCTTTTCTGGTACTTAGGGTATGATGAATCAGGTCATTCCATTTGAAATAACCATAGTAGTATTCTTTAATCAATCTTAAGTCAGGAATTATTTCGTATTTGAACTTCATATCTTAGGCTTTTAATTAAAGATAAAAAGATCAATCTTTTCAAACAAAAAAGATTTAGCGATGATTTGTTTCCAGGCTTACATTTTTCTTTTTCGAATTGGTTGGAAAATAGTGTCTGGATAACCATTTACTAAGGCCATCCATTCCAGGGAATAACACTCGCTCATTAATGTTCACTTGGTCGAGTTTATCTCGAATTTCCCATTTCATTTGGGCAGGAATTCTAATTCTGAAATAAAGTTCCGGTTTATCCATCAGCCAGGAATTTAATATGGAACTTGAATGCGACATAAACGTGAATATCGCATACTGATTCACAATTCGATCATCCAGAGAAGGGGGTTCAAATGCGACAACAAAATCAGATTCCTCTTTTGATAATTCTCTAAGATTCTGGTAAGTTTCATGAAGCATATCGATTGTAAAACTATTTGAACCAATTTGGTGAAGCTTTAACTGTAAATTTTCAGGGAGATAATTTTTCAAACTCTCATAGTTTAAAGCCCAAATTACGCCATCTTTATGGTATTTTTCAATTTCGGCAGTAGCAAAATGTAATGCTACGTATGGGGAGTAGGTCCAATCCAATAATCGTGTTGGCAAACCATGATGCTGAGCCAATGCTAGCCATTCCCAATCTGATTTATTATTGATATCAGGACGAAAAGAGTATTTCTTAAAATTCCTTAGTAAGTGAAATTCTAATTCCTCAAAAGGTCCTTTGAGTCGAATCAGTGAAGTTTTCAGTTGGTATTCAAAATTGGATAACCCTCTGTAAATATAAGGAGATCGAATTCTGTTTATTTTATCATTAAAAGAATCGTTAAATAATACTTCTTGTAATTCCGACCAGCAAGTAGGAATAATTTCTTTCTTCAATTCCATAGATTTAGATTATTAGGGATTTTGTTACTTACTTACATTTCCCACGTCAGGAAAACATTATATAGCTTGCTATGCAAGCTGTTTAGGAACCACAGATACACACAAATTAACACAAATCGAGAATTGCAAAGCAATTCATGTTTATCGAAGATAAACGCATCTGTGTTAATTTGTGTGTATCTGTGGATTAATCCATTGGTTAATTTAATAGCTTGATTATCAGTGATTATTTTACATTTGTCTATTTCATAAAGTTGAATATTAATGAGTTATTGAACATGGGAAACATCAGTTACTTAAAATTGGGAATAATGATTCAGATTTACGTAACATGAAGTTTAATTTTTGCATAAAAAAAGTTGCTTCGGTATGAAACAACTTTTCTGCATGTAAAATTCTATTATTTATTTCTGTACAGCATCTATCGAAATGGTACCGGCATCAGTAATATTGCCTAAAGTAACTGTAATGTTTTCAATTTCTTTTTTGTTGTAAGCTTCAATTGGCTCAATTGTTAATTTGTAAGTTCCGTCCTCTAATCCTTTAATTAAGAAATCACCATCATCTTCAGCAATGGTTGAAATGGTATCATTTCCTATAATTGCATGAATTGTTGGTAAGGCTTCAGCAGGAGAAATAATTCCTGTAATTGCTCCACTGGTAGCTTCATTAAATGTCCTGATAACAGGCTTTAATTTGAATTTTGCGTTACCGGTTTTTACGATAGAACGAGCAGCATCGAAATCAATCCAAAGCTTATATTCGATTCCGGCAAGAAAATCATCATGAACCTGGAATTTTAATCCTGAAGTTTGAGCCGATGGAGTATCTAAATCATATTCTTTGCCATCAACAACCACAGTGTTGTTTTCTCCAAGAATTAATCTCATCTGTGAAACCGTTCCACTTGGCATATCCTGGTCAACCAAAAGTGTATCAACGCCATTGTTGAATTGTAAAAGATCGTAAAAACCTTTTTTAAGTAAAGTCATTTCTTGCCAGCCATTTTCTTCATTTTCATTTGCCGATGAGTGAATTTGTATGCCCTGAATATCGATATTTACTTTATCAAATTGGCCGGGAGCATCTGTCAACCTTATTTTTACAGGAGTTGTTAATGTTATATTGTCATCAGAACATTGAATAAAAACAGTAGCAATAATCAAGAGCGAAAGAAAACTTAGTGGTTTTAAAACCTTCATAGTACGTTTAATTTAATTGTTAGTGATTGATAATTATAAACGAAGAATGTATGAATTTATTTTATCGTTGCAGAAACAGAAATACCAATAAATATGCCAGTTTTAGGCATAAAAGATATATGTTGTGGATTATCAGCTTACTGGAATGTGAATAAAAATTAAACAAGTTTTATTTTGCGAACAAAAATGGGGAGAAACTCCCCAATCTTTAACTTCTTACTTTCTTTCGTATTTGCAACAAGAATGTAGTTTATTGTAAACAGCATTATCAGCTTTTACTTTTTCGGTATCATAACCAACTTCAGCAATTGCTTTGTGAATTTTTTTTAGATTGGTTTTTTCGGTATCAAAGTTTACTTTCATGACTTTTGTTTTTTTGTCCCAATCAGCCATAGTAACTCCTTCTACGGATTTTGCAGCAGTTTCAATTTTCTTTTCACACATACCACAATTGCCAAATACTTTAAATGTTGCTTTTTTCTTTTCAGCATTAGCATTGCTCGTAAAACTTAACATCGCTACAATTCCTACCAGTAATAACAATTTCTTTTTCATTTTGCTATGATTTTAATTTGACTTGTTTTTAATGTTGGTGCTCGTGATTTATCGTTTTTGGTTCCTCTTTAGTTAAAGTATCGGTTACCTCGCCACAATGAAGCATCACATCTCCAAAATATGGATTCATGATTTTTTCTTCTAAACTTAACCAATAGGCACCAGTGTCATTGTCAGCCATCGGACAATATTGAATATATACTTTGTTTTCTCCAGTCCCTAATGATTTCATGCTGGCAATCAACTCTTCGTTAAATGGTTTAAAGGCTTTTCGTTGTTGCTCCATATCACTCGTTTTGGTAATATCAGCAAGATGGTTGTGAAGCAATTCAAACTTTTCTTTCCAAAACTTCAATGCTTTCCCTTTTAAATCAACCTCCGAAGGTTTCATTTGCATTAAGGCTTTCATCGTAGATTTTGCAGCCAGATTACTTTCTTTGGCTTTTGTTTCTACCATGATATCTTTTAAACTAAGATAAGAAGTTAGCAGTGCTCTTAATTTAGCTGAGAATGAATCACTAACATACTGTTGTAATTTGGGAGCACCCGGTTCGCTTCCCGGACGATTCATCATGCTGTATTTGTTGTTTAACTGAGCTGCAGCATCAACGGTAAAAGTCCCTTTGCTTACAACTTCTTCACCTTCTTCAATCCCTTCTTTAATGGTATAGGATTCTCCTAGCGATTCACCTAATTCCACCTCGCGCATTTCGAAACCACCATCAACTTTTACATAGGCAATGGAACGCTTACCAGTCCACATTATTGCTGATTTTGGAATTATCAGATCATGTTTGGAATGATTTAATTTGGCATAGATAATTCCGTTTACAAACATTTCTGACTTCAGAAAATTGTCTTTGTTGTTTGCTTCGGTTCTTACTTTTAGAATTCTCTTCTTCGTATCGATTAGTGGATCGATATAAGTGATTTTTGAGTTGAAAAGTTTGGATGGAAATGCTGAAACTGTAAATTCAATATCATCTCCTTTATGAATAAATGACAAATCTTTCTCGTAGGCATCAAATACAATCCACACTTTTCTGAGATCAGCGATTTCAAATAGAATACTTCCTGCTTTAGCATAGGCACCTTCGGCTACATTTCTTTTGATTACGTAACCTGATGCATCGGCTTTTATTTCAAAGTATTCCTGAATTTTGCCACTTGATTTGATTTCTTCAATCTGATTTTGATTGATTTTCCAAAACTTTAGCTTTTGCTCTGCCGCTTTTGCTAGTTCCGGATAATTATCTTTGGTTTTTAATGCCTGAAGTAATTCTTCCTGTGCACTAATTAATTTAGGAGCATACACCGTTGCAAGTGTTTGACCTTTGTTAACTTTTTCTCCTTCAAAATTCACAAATAACTTTTCAATTCTGCCATCGAAATGAATTGCCTGCGAACTGATTCTCCTTTCGTCAATACTTACTTTTCCATTTAAAAGGATTTCCTTTTCTGATTGGCCTTTTTCTACAGTCGTAGTTTGCACATTTGCAAGCTTTATTGCATCAGCATTCATTTCAATAATAGCAGGAGATGAACTTCCGCTTGAATTATCCATTGGAATTAAATCCATCCCGCAAATTGGACAATCTCCTTCATTGGGTTGTTGAATTTGTGGGTGCATGGAACAGGTCCATATTGTTGCTTCATCAGCACTGGTTTCATTTGCATGTTGATGTTTTTCGTGAGAATGATTACTTTCAGTTTTTCCACCAAAAATCAGCCATCCTAATAATAAACCTACCAGCAAAACGATTAGCTTTTGTTGCCAGTTGGTTGATACGTATTCTAGTATATTTTTCATTTTGTATTTGAATTTTTGATGCTCTCACTTGAAGTGAAAGTATCAATGATTGTTTGTTATACTTATTTTATCTAATCGTTATACCGTTGCATGAATCATTAGTAGTATTAATTAGCTAAGGCAGATGCAACGATTTTCTGTTCCTATTGGTTCCAGGGTGGCTCTCGCTCTGCTCTTTTATACCAATTTTATTTTGGAATGAGCGTTAAATTGTTTTGAATATTTTGAGTTTAGACAAGTTAAAAAATTAAGGCATAGCAGAGTTACGGCGCAATTTTTTAATGAAGTGTAAAC
>JAOARS010000111.1 GCA_025210415.1 Marinifilum sp.
AGTCAGATATCTCTTTTTCAAGAAAATAAACCAATTTAATCACAACTACTTGCTTGCTCGACTTGGTTCTTGCAATGTTTCTAATAACCTGATTTCGATTAAAAATATCTATCACAGAAAATCAGATTTATTTAAGATTTGCTTTAAAAAATCTGAAAGAATATCGGGATATTTTGAAGCGTTTTTAATGTGAAGATTGGATGAAGATGATTTTTTCAAAGAATTTGCCTGCTTTTGGCATAAATTTCCTCAAATCCCCTCGAAATATCACGATATTCCTTCGGAAATTTGAGAAATTTTCTACTCAAAATCAGTGCAAACTGTGACAATATTTTTAATCGAAATCAGGTTAATACTACACAATACCCATAAAACAGCTTTGCCAATACTTGGTAAAGGCTTAAACATTTGCATTTTATTTAATCACAAAATATTCATCAATATGCTACTTGGTGCGCTAAGTTGGCGTAGTATGATGATATCAAACATTTTTTATGAAACAGTACATTTTAACTCTGGCCGTATTAATACTAACGGCCCAATTTGCTTTTTGTCAGAAAAATCACAGCGATGCTGTAATTGTTGGCCATGTGGTATGTAAGGGTGAACACATTCCATTTGTTAATGTAACCATTAAGGGAACAACCATAGGAACAACAACAGATGAAACAGGGCACTACAGATTGGTGCATTTGCCTGTTGGCAAACTAACTGTTATGGTTTCCGGAATTGGCTATAAAAGCAGTGAAAAAGTAGTAAACACCGAGGCTGATAAAACCATTGAAGTAAAATTTGATATAGAAGAAGATGCCTTGGGCCTGGACGAGGTGGTAGTTACCGGCGATAAAGGTGCCAGCAAACGTACCGAATCACCTGTGATTGTAAGTTCTTTGTCTCCTGCCCTATTTTCAGTTAGTCAGTCTGCTGTATTAAGCGAGAGCTTAAACTTTAGTCCTGGTCTTCGAATGGAAACCAATTGTCAAAATTGTGGTTTTAACCAGGTTCGCATGAATGGTATGGAAGGACCTTACTCGCAAATCCTGATCAACAGTCGTCCTATTTTTAGTGGTTTGGCAGGTGTATACGGATTGGAATTGATCCCAACCAATATGATCGAGAAAGTAGAAATTGTGCGAGGTGGTGGTTCTGCTTTATATGGTAGCAATGCCATTGCAGGTACCATTAACATGATATTAAAAGACCCTTTAACTGATTCATACGAATTGGGAGCCAGTACCAGTCTTATAGGTGTAGGAGTTGATGGCGCTGATGATCCTGCTGTAGATTATAATGTTAATTTCAATGCTTCTGTTGTATCTGACGATTACAGAACAGGACTATCGGTTTATGGATTCTATCGCGACAAGGAAGCTTTTGATGCCAATGATGATGATTTTTCTGAATTGACTCAACTGGATAATACTACTGTTGGTACCCGATTCTTCCATCGCTTTGGATTTAGAGGAAAACTTGCTGTTGATTTCTTCCATATTAACGAGGAAAGAAGAGGTGGTAACAGGTTTAATTACCCAGCACATATGGCTGATATTGCAGAGCAGTTGGAGCACAAAATTACAACTACTGCGGTTAGCTACGATCAATTCTTTAGAGAGGAAGATAAATTATCCTTATACATATCAGGACAAAAAGTTGACAGAGCTTCTTACTATGGAGTAGAACGATCGTTGGCTGATTATGGCCAAACCGATGATTTCACTTACAATGCAGGAGCTCAATACAATGCAAAATTCATGAATTCTTCGCTTGTTTTTGGTATTGAGAATACACACTCATCGCTTGATGATGAAAAACTGGGATACTACGACAAAGAAAAAGATATTTATACTGAGAATACAACTGTATCCGATCAAACAAGCAATACAGTTGGCGCATTTGCTCAATATACCTATCAATTTGAAAAATTGAAACTATCCTTTGGTGGTCGATTCGATCATTATAGCATCAAAAATAAAACTGAGGATGCCGATCATGCATTATCTGATAAATCAGGAAATGTATTCAGTCCAAGGGTAAATGTTTTATACGATATTATGCCTGAACTGCAATTTAGAGTAAGCTATTCTCAGGGTTATAGAGCACCTCAAATTTTCGATGAAGATTTGCATATAGAAGCTTCACAAGCTCGTAGGGTGATCCATAAAAACAGTGAAAATCTGAAAAAAGAAACCAGTCATAGTTACATGTCTTCGCTTGATTACAACACCAGAATTGGGGATGTAAAAGTCGGTTTTTTAGTAGAAGGTTTTTACACACAACTAAACGATGCTTTTGTAAAAGAATCTTCTGAACCAGACGAAAACAATGTGGTAATTCGATTGCGTAAAAATGCTGAAGATGGTGCCTCGGTATATGGTATTAATACTGAGTTAAACATCTTGCCTTCGAGAGACGTTTCTATTGTAGCAGGTTTCACTACTCAACGAAGCGAATATGAGAAACCACAGGAATTCGGCACAAAAAACTTCTTAAGAACTCCAAACAACTATGGTTTTATAACTCTTGATTGGGATTTTGCAGGCAATTGGTGTTTAAATGCAACCGGTAATTATACTGGTAAAATGTATGTTCCTTACTATGGAAATACCATTTTGGATCCAGAAGAACAGTTAGAAGGTGAGTTGAGAGAAAGTTCATCATTTTTCGATTTAGGCGCTAAAATTGAATATACTACACAACTAAATGGTGCAAGTGTAAAATTCTGGGGTGGTGTTAAAAACATCTTCAACTCATACCAAGATGATTTCGATAAGGGAGAAGATAGAGATCCTGGTTATATTTATGGTCCTGGAAATCCTCGCATTGTAAGCTTTGGAATTAAAATCGGAAATTTATTGTAACCTGAACTTGGTATAGAAATTTGATTGAAGATTTTAATTTTCTGGTTATTACATTGGATTTAATCAAAAAAGTATCAAGATTCAAGACAAAAATGACAAACGACAACATTTTTCTTGATACTTGTGTCTTGATACTTCTTTTTTAATGACAAAACTAATTCTTTTACAATCACTTACAGTATCAACTTAGATCGAAATCACGCTATTGTAAGAATATCTTATCCGTACAAACTAAAAAGGGGCTGTCTCAAATGGATGAAACAGCCCCTTTTTTTTATATTATTAATCACCTACATGGCTTCTTCTGCTTTAATAATATTATGCATCAATGCATACACGGTTAATCCTGAAATGGTTTTAATACCCAATTTACTGGTAATGTTTTTACGATGTGTTATCACTGTATTTATAGAGATGTATAACTCATCAGCAATTTCTTTGTTTGAATGGCCAAGTGCCACTGCTTTTAATACATCTTTTTCCCGGTCACTTAAAGTAAGCGAATCTTCACCACCAGTTTCATTTGATTCAGGTTCGCAAAAGAATTGTTGCATTTTTTCAACTACTACCTTTCTACTGCAAGAGTAAGAAATAAAATGATCAAATATACAGCCTGGGAACTGTTGTTTTCCAATTAAAATTGTTCTGCACAATTTACACGAACTCTTCACATGTTCAAGACACTCTATTTTTCTCTGTTTTTGTAAAATGTCTTCGCTTAGAATTAAATAATTCATGTTCCTAACATTTTTCATGAGATAATCCAACTCCTCAAAACTATCAGCTTCGTGCAATTCCGATTCAACACCAATTACATTTAAGAGTGTTTTTACTCCAAGCCGTACCAAGTATTGCTCTGAGGCAATTACAGTATGTATTTTTTTTTCCTCAAACTCCATAATACTCCAATACTTTGCGTTCTAACATTTTAACTTTTGGAATCAATACTTTCTCTTCCATTCTGGTATGATCTTCAATATCACATTCCAGTTGAAACAACTCTGTTAAAAGATGCTCACAATCATTCTCGCAATGTAAAGGTGGTAAGAATCGTATGATTAAATTCTTCATATCAGCCAATTTTACCTCAAGACTTTCATGATTACGCTCATAAATCTCAATGGGCTCATTCTTTATTTTTTCGAGTAAGTCTTGATTGCAGGTATTTGACACCAAAGCTTTCTCAAGATCAATTACATATGGAAAGATATGTTTTTCTTCCTCGTTAAAGTGATTCTCAATGTCAATTTTGTACTCACTAAAAAAATGCTTTAACAAATTTATGTTTCTGCTATTTTTCTCTTGAGCTTCCCTTTCCATTTTATCAATAAAAAGTTCGATATGCGGCACTTTTGACGTCAAATAGTATGTATGTGTATTGGTAAGATAATCTACCATTACATCAGCATTAAAATCGCCTAAATGATTATCGGGAAAGTAACTTGAATTGTGATAAGAGTTCAGGATTTCCAAAAAAAAGGCGGCATTCACATTTTTGTCTGCACATACCTCTTCAACTGTTTTATTCCCAAATCCCAACTTAATACCAAAACGTGAGATAATAGGTAGCAATTGATAATTTTTCAGAATTATCTCTGCCATTTTACTATTCTTCGTAAAAGAAACCATTTACTAATTTTTGTTAATTTGTTTTTTTAAAGTTCAGGAAGAAGCATGATCGTTCCAAATCAAACAATGATATCAATTGTTATTATTTTCCCGTTCTATGCTTCTGTGGAATACAAAATTACCTTATCCATATATCAGATAAAATCCTCATTTGTTATGATTTTTGGCAAAAGAAAAAGGCCTCCCAAGTGGAAAGCCTTTCATATATATCTAAAATTTATTAATTAGATAGCATCTACAATTGTATTTAATGTAGTTGATGGACGCATAGCTTCAGAAGCCATTTCATCGTTTGGCATGAAGTAACC
>JAOARS010000112.1 GCA_025210415.1 Marinifilum sp.
ATATATGAATAATCAAATTGTTGATTTTGAAAGGAAAAATTTAAATATTTTGCACAGCCTACCTATCGGGACTAACTTTATAACCAGATTTCGCTTAAAAATATCTATCACAGAACATCAGAATTATTTAAGATTAGCTTTAAAAACTCTGAAAGAAAATCGGGATATTTAGAAGCGTTTTTAAAGAGAAGATTGGATGAAGATGATTTTTTCAAAGAATTTGCCTGCTTTTGGCATAAATTTCCTCAAATCCCCTTGATTCCTTTTACCTTTGTACTTTTAACTTTTTTAATTTTTCGTATGATTACCGAAATTGATATTGTTCTGAATCCGAAGCAAGCTTCTGATGAATCTTTTTATAAGCCTGTTTTGGCACAAAAATTAAAGGTTAAAGTTGGTAGAATTAATGGAATTCAGATTCTGAGAAAATCTATTGATGCCCGAAGAAGAGATATCAAGATTAATATGAAATTTCGTGTTGCAGTTGATGAAAAATTGCCAATAGCAGAGGATTTAAGCTTTAATTATCGGGATGTAACTGGTAAAAAAAGGGTTGTTGTTGTTGGAGCAGGGCCTGCAGGTTTGTTTGCCGCTTTAAGGTTAATTGAACTTGGCTATTGCCCGATTGTTTTGGAACGTGGAAAAAGTGTTCAGGATCGTAAGAAAGATTTAGGGCAGTTGCACAGATCCGGAAAAATTGATCCGGATTCGAATTACTCTTTTGGTGAAGGAGGAGCAGGAACTTTTTCTGATGGGAAATTGTATACCCGATCGAAAAAACGTGGAAATCTGAAGAAAATTTTGAATGTTCTTCATTTTCATGGAGCGCAGGATGAAATATTATACGAGGCTCATCCGCACATAGGAACTGATGTTTTACCCAAAGTAATTGTAAATATTCGTAAAAGCATTATTGCAGCAGGTGGCGAAGTTCATTTCTCGTGTAAAGTAACAGATTACTTATTGCACGAGAATAAGATTACCGGGGTGATTACTGAAAAAAATGGAACTTTTAATGGCGAAGCAGTTATTCTTGCAACAGGACACTCGGCCAGAGATGTGTACCGAAAACTGAATGATTCTCATATCGATATCGAGGCCAAATCTTTTGCCATGGGAGTTCGAATTGAGCATCCGCAGAATTTAATTGATCAAATTCAATATCACAACCCAAATGGAAGAGGGAAATATTTGCCAGCGGCCAGCTACAGTTTTGTGCAGCAGGTTGAAGGGCGAGGGGTGTATTCCTTTTGCATGTGTCCGGGTGGAGTAATTGTTCCCGCAGCAACTGGCGACAATCAACAGGTGGTAAACGGAATGTCATCATCGGGCAGAAATACTGCTTTTGCCAATTCAGGAATGGCAGTGGAAATTCGTACCGAAGATCTATCAGGATATGAGGAATTTGGTCCCTTGGCGGGATTGCATTTTCAGGAAGATTTGGAAGCAAAAGCATTTGTAGAAGGTGGAGAGAACCTAACAGCCCCGGCTCAACGAATGGTAGATTTTGTGGAGGGAAGAAAAAGCGAAAACCTGCCAAAAACATCCTACCATCCGGGCGTAATTTCTTCGGCAATGCACAATTGGTTGCCCAAACACATCTCGTATCGATTACAGGAAGGCTTTAAGGCATTTGGCAGAAAATCAAGAGGATTTCTTACCAATAAGGCAGTTGTTTTGGGTGTGGAATCGCGCACCTCGTCGCCGATACGAATTCCACGAGATCGTGAAACTTTCCAACACAGCAAAATAGAAGGATTGTTCCCATGTGGCGAAGGTGCCGGATATGCTGGTGGTATTGTTTCGGCAGCCATGGATGGCGAGCAGTGTGCCGAAGCTTTTGACAGGTACTTTTTAGGTAAAGTCTAATTATAGAAAACGTTTTGCCACTTGGATTTGTTAGGTTTAACCTGTGGAGAGTATTTTGCTAATGAATTCTTCATTTCTTTAAATCATTAGCATGTTCTTCCAATGTAACTGACTGTTAAAAGAGTGGGTACAATTAAAATTTAGTTCTCCTAAACTCCGAACAAATAATGGCAGTTGCCACCGATACATTCAACGATTCGGATGTTTCCTGATCGGCTGGGAAGTTTGGAATGAACAATTTGTGAGATACCATTTCCTTTATTTCATTGGAAATCCCTTTGCCCTCATTTCCCATAATGATGAAACCTTTATTGCTAAGCTTGGTATTGTAGATGGTTTCACCTTCCAGAAAAGTTCCATAAAACGGAAAATCAGAATTCTTGTAATTTGTAAGTAATTGTTTTAATGGGGTATAACTTAGTTTTATTCTGGCAATGGCTCCCATGGTTGCCTGAATTACCTTCGGATTGTACAGGTCTGCCGTATTGGGTGAGCAGAAAATATGCTTTATTCCGAACCAATCGGCAATTCGTATGATGGTACCTAGATTGCCGGGATCCTGAACATCATCTAAAACAATTGAAAGAGAATTTGCAACTTCTTTCTGATCAATATCAATTTTGGGCATTCTGAATACACCTACAACCTGGCTTGGCGTTTTTAGATTACTGATTTTTTTAATTTGATTGATATCGGATTCAATCTTGTTTTCGATATTGGAATAAGCCTCAATTGTGTATTGGTTTTGCCAACCTGCTGTAAAAATTAGGTAGGCTGCTTTTAAGCCCGAACTCAATAAATCCATTACCAATTTATCACCTTCGGCAACAAATAGCTGGTGAGAATCTCTGTATTTCTTCTTTTGTAAGCTGGATATGAGTTTAATTTGATTTTTCGACAGCACGATTAAAGGCTTAATGGTTAGTGAATCAGTGTGTTTTTGTTGATGTTTTCGAAGAATAAAAACAATGTTTGTAATTGTTTTATATGCACCTTGACATTCGCAGGCATATTGCTTAAGTATCACGCAAAGAACGCAAAGCACAATTGCCTTAATCTTTTTATTACAAAGGACGCAAAGAAAAATCCTTGCGGATTTTAGGATGCATTACAAATTATTAATTGATATAAGTATCTTTGTTGTAATTTAAACCGACAAATATTCAATTCATTCTTGAAAACTTTTCTCAAATACAAAAGTAGTTATTATTTCCCGATTTTACTTTTTCTTCTAAGCCTCTTGCTTGGTATTAGCTCTTGTTCAACTACCAAATACGTTGGAGATGACGAATATCTTTTAAACAGAGTTGTTGTTAAAACTGATGATAAATCTGTTTCTGTAAGCGACCTAAAGAAAAATATAAAGCAAAAGCCAAATCTTAAAATTTTAGGAATATGGCGTTTTCATTTGGGCCTTTATAATTTGTCGGGAAAGAATGATTCGAAAGGATTTAACAAATGGCTAAGAAGAATTGGAGAAGAGCCTGTTACATACGAAGATTTTCAAACACAACGATCGGTAGCACAATTGCAGTTGTATATGAAAAAAAAAGGCTATTACAATGCGATAGTTAAAGATTCGGTTGCCTTTAAAAAGAAAAAAGCTAAGGTTTATTATACCATAACTGCTAAAGAACCTTACCGCTATCGCAATTTGTATCATCAGCTTGATGATTTGCCATATCGTTTTTTGTCTCCATCTCAAAAGTCGGAAGAGATGGCAGATTCTACTTTAATTCGTGGATTTGTTAATGAAGATAAAAAACAAGCAAAACTTAAATCCGGGAATAAAGTAGATTCCGATGTACTTAGCGAGGAAAGAATGAGAATTTTTAAAATGCTGAAGAATAAAGGTTATTTTAATTTTTCCAGAGAGTACATTCATTTTATGATGGATAGTACAAAGAAAGATCATCAAATGGATGTATTCGTAGGATTAAAAAATCCTCAAAACGAAAAGGCAACAAAGAAATATCGCATTAATAAAATCAAAATATTTACAGAATACGATCCGAAGTTGATTTTGATGAATGATTCTGTGTACCTGTCTGAGCTAGATACTTTGATGCACAAGAATGTAGAGTTTATTTACAGAAAGAAACTTAAAATTAAGCCTGATGTAATACTTTCTTCAATACTTATTAAGAAAGGAGATTTGTACAATTTAACATCGGTAGAACAATCTTATAGCAGATTACAACAATTAAATCAGTTTAAATTCCTGAATGTGCGTTTCGATGAGAATAATCAGGCCACAAATAAAGAATATGGTAGCTTGGATTGTGTAATTCAATTGAGCCCTCATAACTTGCAATTTTATTCGTTCGAATTGGAAGGAACCAATTCTTCCGGAAATATTGGATTTGCAGGAAATTTAAATTATCAGCATAAAAACCTGTTTGGGGGAGCCGAAGTTTTAGATATTCAACTCTCTACAGCCAGAGAAAATGTAAAATCAGATGAGCAAACTGACTTTAGTTCATCTGAGTATGGTGTGGTATCTAAATTGAGTATCCCTAAATTCCTGCTGCCATTTTTTGATGCGGAAAAGTTCAGGAAATCATACAATCCAAGAACCATTTTTTCTCTTTCTTATAATTTTCAGAAGCGTCCTGACTATACAAGAACAATAGCAGATGCCAGCTTTGGTTATTTTTGGAAATCGTCGAAGTATTTGCAACACACCTTTAACTTGGTTGAGCTGAATTTTGTAGATGTGAAAGATTTGAGTGAAGATTTTTTGGATGATATTGACAATTTGTACATTCAAAACTCATTTACCGACCACGTAATAGCCACAACAAGATATTCTGTTACTTATAACGATCAGAATATTAATATTCCGAGGGATTACAATTATATAAGATTTAGTGCAGAGGTTGCTGGTAATGCCTTAAAAATGATTGATAACATATTGGGTAGATCAAAAAGAAATGACTTTGACTCTGATGGAAATTTAGAAGGAACTTATCATGATTTTTTGGGAATTAGATATGCACAATACGTTAAAGGAGATATTGAGTATCGGTTTAACCAATACATTAACCGTGCGAACAATATGGTATACAGGGTTTTCTTTGGTATTGGTTACCCCTATGGCAACCTGAAAGTATTGCCATTCGAGAAAAGTTATTTTTCCGGAGGAGCTAATGGAATCAGGGCATGGCAAGCTCGCTCTTTGGGTCCGGGATCGTATATTGATAAGGGAGCTACTTATCCGAACAATACTGCCGACCTTAAAGTAGAGGCCAACCTTGAATATCGTTTCAAACTTTTCTGGGCTTTGGAAGGTGCCTTATTTCTTGACGCCGGAAATATTTGGGCTATATCTGGCAAAGATGACCGTTTAGGAGCTGATTTTCAATTTGATCGATTTTATAAAGAAATTGCATTGGGAACAGGATTTGGTACTCGTGTGGATTTGAAATTTATTCTATTTCGCTTGGATTTAGGATTAAAATTAAGAGATCCTTCCAGAACAAGTAACGAACGTTGGATTATTGTGAACCGTCCATTTAAGTTTAAGCAGTTAACTTTTAACATTGGTATTGGGTATCCGTTTTAAAGTTGATTTCCCGAAAAAACTGCATGTCATTTTTTCTTTTTAAAAATGTTGGAATTGCATTCGTTTGCATAATTTTCTTGTAGGCAAAACGGTGCAAAATTTATTATTTCTTTTTAACTTCGTGGTAAAATTTAGACTTTCCGACAATTTTAAGAACTATCCAATAAATTATATTATTATGAAACGAGTATTAGATGTTGTTAAACCGGGTGTAGTAACCGGTGATGATGTGCAAAAATTATTTCAGGTTGCTAAGGAAGAAGGTTTTGCAATTCCAGCTGTAAATGTAGTTGGAACTAACTCAATTAATGCTGCATTAGAAGCTGCTAAGCAAGTAAATTCACCAATTATTATTCAGTTCTCGAACGGTGGAGCATCTTTCTTTGCAGGTAAAGGGATGAACTCTGAAGGACAAAGCGCTGCAATTATTGGTGCTGTAGCTGGTGCTAAATATGTTCACGCAGTTGCTGAGCATTATGGTATTCCAGTTATCTTACATACTGACCACGCTGCTAAAAAATTATTGCCATGGATCGACGGTTTGTTAGCTGCTGGTGAAGAATTTTTTGCTCAAAATAGCAAGCCATTATTCAGCTCTCACATGTTGGATTTATCAGAGGAAACTCTTGAAGAAAATATCGAAACTTGTGTAAATTATTTCGAGCGCATGAACAAAATGGGTATGACAATCGAAATTGAATTGGGTTGTACTGGTGGTGAAGAAGATGGTGTTGACAATACAGATATGGATAACTCATTGTTGTATACTCAGCCAGAAGATGTTGCTTTAGCTTACGAAGCATTGTCTAAAGTTTCATCTCGTTTCACAATTGCAGCATCATTTGGTAATGTACACGGTGTTTACAAACCAGGTAATGTTGTGTTGACTCCTAAAATTTTGGATAACTCACAGAAATTTATTTCAGAAAAATATGCTGTAGCCGATAATGCTGTTGATTTTGTATTCCACGGTGGTTCAGGTTCTACTTTAGAGGAAATTCGCGAAGCAATTTCTTACGGTGTAATTAAAATGAACATCGATACAGATACGCAGTGGGCATTCTGGAATGGAGTTCGTGGATTTGAATCTACAAACCATGATTATTTGCAAGGTCAAATCGGTAATCCTGATGGTGATGATAAACCAAACAAGAAATACTACGACCCAAGAAAATGGTTGCGCGAAGGTGAAGTTTCTATGAAAGACCGTTTGGTAATGGCTTTCGAAGACCTTAATGCTGTAGGACGTAACTAGTCTAACAAGATATTGAATGCTGAGCCCGGATCTTTGATCCGGGTTTTTTGTTTGTAATTGTTATAAAAGTTAGATGCATATAGGAATTAGGTTTAATATTTTGCAAATTTGGACTTGCGCTAAAAAAATAATGAAAATTGTCTTCATATGTCTAAAAAATCCTCTCACACTCGCGATTTGTTTGTTAGTAAATTTGGAGTAATTGCTGCAGCTGCGGGTTCTGCTGTTGGCTTAGGAAATATTTGGAAATTTCCTTATATCACAGGAATATATGGTGGCGGTGCTTTTTTGTTTGTATATCTGGGATTTATTGTACTTATAGGTCTTCCTGTGATGTTATCTGAGTTTGCAATCGGACGTAGGTCGAGGAGCAATGCATTTGGAGCATTTAAAAAATTAGCTCCAGGCTCTTCCTGGAAGTATGTTGGAATGCTTGGAGTTGCGGCAGCTTTTATGATTTTGGCTTTTTATGGAGTTGTTGCCGGATGGAGTATCGACTATATAGTAAAAGCATTATCGAATAGTTTTGCATCAAAAACTCCTGGTGAATTGGAGAGTTTGTTCATCAATTTTACGGAGTTACCACTAATTCCTGTCCTATACCAGTTGTTTTTTATGGTACTTACTATGGCAATAGTTATTGTTGGGGTGAAAGATGGAATTGAGAAATATGCCAAGTTTTTAATGCCTTTACTGGTAGTAATAATAATTGTTCTTGGCATAAGAGCCATTACTCTCAATGGAGCTTCAGAAGGATTAAAATTCCTATTTTATCCAGATTTTTCGAAACTTACAGCAGAAGGAGTATTGAGTGCATTGGGGCATGCTTTCTTTTCACTAAGTTTAGGAATGGGAACACTAATAACTTATGGTTCCTATATAAACGATAAAAATAATCTGTCCAAGACAGCAGTGCAAGTAACTCTTGCCGATACAGTAATTGCAATTCTTGCAGGAATAGCAATATTTCCTGCCGTGTTTGCTTTTGGAATCGAACCAGGTAAAGGACCAGGCTTGGTGTTTATAACTTTACCAAATGTATTTCAGCAAATGCCTGGTGGTTATTTTTTCTCTATCTTATTTTTCTTACTCTTAACAGTTGCAGCCTTAACATCATCAATCTCAATACTTGAAGTGGTTGTTGCTTATTTTAAAGAAGAGCTGAAAATTAAAAGAAAGACAGCAACAATAATCAGTACAGTTTTAATATCAATTGTAGGAGTTTTCTGTTCATTGTCGATGGGTATTTTGGGAGATTATAAACTATTCGATTTAAACTTTTTTGATTTACTCGATTGGATCTCTGCAAACATGCTATTGCCATTAGGAGGGCTGTTTATTTCATTATTTGTTGGCTGGTATTTAGGAAAAGATTTAGTGCAGAATGAACTCTCTAAAGGTTCTTTGGTGATAAAATCCCTCTTGAATGTTTTTATTTTTCTCGTACGATTCATAGCTCCTGCTGCAATTGCAATTGTATTTCTGAATGGAATAGGATTGTTAAGATTTGGATAAAACTGATCTTTTTTATAATATTGTTAAGCATTGTTTGTTCTCGAATAACGCTTTTTTAGATGTCAGTAAAAAAAGTCATAAAAGAATACTTTTCTTATTCAACTTCAGAGAAAAGAGGATTATTGGTATTGGTTGTGATATTAATAACTGTTTTTGTATTGCCGGAATTAATAAATTCAGATTCTGAGCAATTTTATACCCCTAAGAAATATGAAAATCTTGATAGTTTAATTGCATTGTTGAACGATAAGGATAAGTCAATGGAATCGGACTTGTTTTCTTTCAATCCAAACACGGTATCTGCTGATGATTTAAAACGATTAGGTTTGAGAGATTATCAAATTAGAAACATTGTAAAATATAGAAATAAAGGAGGTGTTTTTAAATTAAAATCAGATTTTGCTAAGATTTATGGAATTACGGAAAGAGATTATCATAGATTGCAAGATCATATTGATATTCCGGTTTCGATTAAACCTTCCAAGCCTAAAAAGGTTGCTAAAAAAGGAGTAGAGGTAAAACTTTTTAAGTTTGATCCCAATACAATTACCAAAGCCGAATGGGAAAAATTGGGAGTAGATAAAGGAATATCCAATCGCATAATAAAATATTTGTCTACAGGAGCCAAGTTTCAAAAGCCCGATGATCTGGCTAAGATTTATGGTTTTGATACTGTACTATTGAAAAAGCTGATGCCATATGTACAAATCAAAAGCATTACACGGAAAGTTGTAAAGGTAAACTTGGTTGATCTGAATTCAGCTGACACCATACTATTAAAAACATTGCCAGGGATAGGAAAAACTCTTTCACGAAGAATTGTAAATTATAAAAACTTGCTTGGAGGCTTCCATGATAAGTCGCAATTGTTGGAAGTGTACGGAATTTCAGCAGAAACATTTCAAAAAATTGAGAATCGTGTTTGTGTTTCATCAGAATATTTGCAAAAAATATCTATAAATGAATGCGATGTAAGATCATTAAGTAGGCATCCATATGTAAGCAGAAGAATGTCTTCGGATATCGTAAATTATCGTGAAAGAATAGGGAAATTTCATTCGATTGAAGAATTAAAGATAAAGCACCTGTTGTCTGATAGTGTGTATGTAAAAGTAGAACCTTATTTAAGCATACAATAGTTAGAAGTGCTAAGCTTGAGAATAGCTGGTTATTTTCTTAACTTTATAGATCTGCAAATCGGCCTAAAATATTAGAACGGAGATATTTTCAATACTTTTTTCAAAATAAATTTGAATTATACTGATTGAATTAATAAATTTGCGGCTCACTTAGAAAAACATAAATATTAAAGGAGAAAATTATGATTGTTATTCCTATGAAAGAAGGCGAAAACATTGAAAGAGCCTTAAAAAAATTCAAAAGAAAATTTGAAAAGACTGGTGTAATCAAAGAGCTTAGAGGAAGACAGGTTTACAAGAAACCATCTGTAAAAAGAAGAGAAGAGAAATTACACGCAATCTACGTTCAAGCAATGCAGCAAGCTGAAGATTGATTTTCTTTTGGATTAATTCCTTGATAGCTTAATTTTTTGTATCTTGGATTATCCTGTTGGATAAATATCCTGGATGTATGAGTTTTAAGGAATCTTTTCTATCTTATTTACAAAACGAAAAACGATATTCTGCACATACAGTTTTATCTTACGACTGTGATTTAACTCAGTTTTTTGAATTTTATTCGGATTCTGAAGAAGAACAAATAGAAGATATAACATTTAAAGATGTGCGAAGATGGATCGTTTTTTTAATGAATGAAGGTAAGACTTCAAGAACTGTAAATAGGAAATTGTCCTCTTTAAAATCATTTTTTAAATATTTGCTTAGAGAATCATTAATTGATTCAAACCCGATGGATAAGGTTGTTGGGCCTAAGCAAGGAAAAAAATTACCTGGTTTTGTTGCAGAACATGCAATGCAGGTATTAAGAGAAGTTGATTTTGGAGAAGGATTTGAAGGTGTTCGAGATCAGTTGATTGTTGAAATGTTTTACCAAACAGGCATGAGATTGTCTGAATTGATGAAACTTCGAGAATTCGATTTTGATCGGTCGTCATCTTTGGTTAAAGTATTAGGAAAAAGAAATAGAGAAAGAATCATTCCTGTAAGTGAAAGTTTAATTAAACTTTTAGATCAGTATTTAGAACTAAAGTTTAAAACTTTCGGTAACATGGATGGTTTTCTTTTTGTAACTAAAAAGGGGGTGCCTGTTTACGAAAAATTGTTGTATAGAATCGTTACAAAGCATTTGTCGAAGATTACAACAATGGCCAAGCGAAGCCCGCATGTTCTAAGACACACATTTGCAACGCACCTGTTGAATAATGGAGCGGAATTAAATGCAGTTAAAGAATTGTTAGGGCATTCGAATTTGTCGGCAACACAGATTTATACTCATACTACTTTTGAGCGTTTAAATAATATATATAAACAAGCTCATCCGCGAGCATAAATTTTGGAGGATTAGAATATGATTAACATTCAATCGATCGGTTTTGTTGCTGATTTGAAATTGGAAAATTTCATTGAAAATAAGCTTGGAAAAATAATGAAGCTCAATGGCGATGTTGCTGGAGCTGAAGTTTTTCTTAGGGTTGAAAAATCAGATATTACCGAAAATAAGGTAGTTGAGATTAACCTTGATATAAAAGGTGCAAATGTATTTGCAAAAAAACAAAGTAAGACATTTGAAGAGGCTGCAGATATGGCTGCTGATGCATTGCGAAAGCAAGTGGTAAAACACAAAGAAAAACTCAGAGCAAAATAATTGGAAAAAACCATTGATTATTTTGTGATAAATTTAAAATATTTTTACATTTGCAAACCATTTTTAGGGAAAAGTACGCCCGTTAAATAGATGGTTTGCATTTTTTTGCCGATGTAGCTCAGCTGGCTAGAGCAGCTGATTTGTAATCAGCAGGTCGTGGGTTCGAGTCCCTCCATCGGCTCTGAAAATAACATACTGGGGAGATACCAAAGTGGCCAACTGGGGCGGACTGTAACTCCGCTGACTTTCGTCTTCGTAGGTTCGAATCCTGCTCTCCCCACTGGTAAACGAAAAGAAACATTTTTGTTTCTTTTTTTGCGGGAATAGCTCAGTTGATAGAGCATCAGCCTTCCAAGCTGAGGGTCGCGGGTTTGAGTCCCGTTTCCCGCTCAAATACGTTTGCCGTTGTAGCTCAGGGGTAG
>JAOARS010000113.1 GCA_025210415.1 Marinifilum sp.
GAATTAGGACCATCTAGTAAACCACCACCCGAGGAACGGGAGGTTACTCAAATTTAGCCACTTCGTGGCATACCATAAAACGTAAATTTTGTATCATTTATGGAAGAACTGAAATGTTTTTAATTGGATTTTTCTGCTCAAAATGCAACGGTATCCAATGCTTATCTATTTGAAAATACAAGATTTAAAAGAAGAGGTTTATTAAAATCCTGACAGAAGATTTTTTTCAATTTTGCACAGCCTACTCCTAAGGGTCGATGCTCCCTCTTTCTAATACCATTTTGAAAATGGTATAAACTTGAACAAAGTGTCTTGTTTTGAAGTAGTTTAAACTCGGAATAGATTTTCTAATACACATTTTGGGCTTATACTTTCTTTTTGGCAAGATGCAGAGCGTCTTCGAAATTATCCAGAATATCTTCTTCTGAGAGATAATTGGCAATCTCACTCCGCTTCAATTCGTGTTTAACTTCTTTATTAACGCCTGATAAAATTACCTTGGTCTTTTTCTTTTTAAGTGTTTTTATAATTTCTGTAAAATTTCTGATTCCGGTAGCATCAATGAATGGTACATGTCTCATTCTAATAATTAGTACCGAAGTTGAGTGTTTTAATTCACGTAAAGTTTCCTGATACCTTTTGGCTGCAGCAAAGAAAAATGGCCCGCTTATTTCATATATTTCAATTTCTTTTGGAATTAGATTGTAATTCTGAATTTCATCAGATTCCGATTCAACAGGCATAACTCCATTAATTTTTGACATGCGATACATGAAAATTAAAGCAGCCAATACAATTCCAATTTCTATTGCTATGGTTAAATCTACCAAAACGGTAAGAAGGAAAGTTGTTAGTAAAACGATAATATCAAAACGCGATCCCTTCATAATAGATCTGAAAGTACGCCATTCGCTCATATTATAAGATACGACAATAAGAATACCGGCTAAACACGACATTGGGATTAGCTTTGCCCACTTGCCAAATACCAGCATGATAAGTAATAAAGTTAATGCATGCACAATTCCGGCAATGGGTGTGCGACCACCGTTTTTTACATTTGTAGCAGTTCTTGCAATTGCTCCGGTTGCCGGAATTCCTCCAAAAACAGGAGAGAAAATATTGGCAATTCCCTGTGCAATTAATTCTGTATTGGAACGATGGTTGCCACCAATCATACCATCGGCAACAACGGCCGAAAGTAAAGATTCAATAGCACCAAGTATTGCTATTGTTAATGCAGGCTCAAAATAATTGTGAATCAAACTCCAATCTATATCTGGCAGATCAAACCCAATTGAGTTGGGAATATTGCCGTAAACCGATTCGATTGTATTAACGGGCAATTGCAATACTTGAACCAATAAGGTCGTTACAATTATGGCAATGAATGAACCCGGAATTTTCGGAATTAGTTTACCGGCATAAAGGCTAATTAAAATTGTTCCGCCACTAATGGCTATTGCATATAAGTTAAAGCTGTTTAGGTTCGAAAAATAACAAACCCATTTTTCAATAAATTCAGAAGGAACGGAATCAATGTTTAAACCCAATGCTGCCTTTATTTGAGTCGAAAAAATAACCAATGCAATACCCGAAGTAAACCCTACAATTAAAGGATGTGGTATAAACTTAAGAATTGCACCTAACCTTAGCATTCCGAACAATACCAAAATAATTCCTGCCAAAAAAGTGGATATCATTAATCCCTCTAAACCAAACTGCTGCAGAATGCCATAAACAATAACGATAAAAGCTCCGGTAGGACCTCCGATTTGTACACGACTGCCACCCAAAAAAGAAATTAAAAAACCAGCAACAATTGCTGTAATTAATCCTTTTTCGGGCGAAACTCCCGATGCAACTGCAAATGCAATTGCCAATGGAAGAGCAACAATGCCAACAATTATACCTGCAAATAAATCTTTTTGAAAAGATTGAGAATTATAGCCTTTTAAAACCGAGAACAGTTTAGGCTTAAAGATCGAATTCATTAAAATATGATATTAAATTAAGCTGCAAATGTAATGGTAAACGGCTCTCGTTGTTCTGTGTTATTGATAAATTTTTAAAATGATTTTAGTTTTTTAAATAAAGATAAAATCATCTGTAATTATTTGATTTTTAGAACTTGTTTCTAGTTTTTTGATTTGTTGTTATTTAGAGGGGTTGGTTGCAAAGCTGTAAAAATAAAAGCAAGAGTAAAATATGTCGATCATATGAATTTTATTAATTGTATTTTTGTCCTGATTTACATAGAAATTCATATCATATCAGACTTTTGATATAAGAAAAAAGGGATAATGCAGATACCTCAAAAATATAAATTTATTGTGCAGCTGGGCAAAGCACTTCACACCTACGGAGTGCCATCCTATAAATCTCAAATGTATTTGAGTGAAATTGCTGAGAAAAAAGGAATTAAAGGTAGTTATATGGATACTCCAACCTGGATTAACTACGTATTTTATGAGGAAGATGATCACACGTACAACTATGTGGAGTGTATACCTCCGGGCGAGTTAAATTTGGGTGCTTTGTCGCGTATTGTTGAAATAACCAATAATGTTTTATCGAATAAAATTAGTTTTGCAGAGGCCAAATCTGAAATTGAAAACATTAGAACAGCACCATTAGGATATGGAAAGTTGATTGAAATGTTTGCTTTTATGACATCTGCAGGCTCTTTTTGTATTATTTTAGATACAAGCTGGGTTTCTGCTTTTCTTGCCTTTATTCTGGGTGCAATTGTATATGTTATTACACAAATATCGATTAAATCGGGATATGTGCGAAGTACACTGGAGTCGTTGGTTGCATTTACAGTTACCATTATTACAGGTTTATTAGCATTGAAATTTGAACAGATTAACATTTCAATGACCATTTTGGCTTCTATTATTGTATTTATCCCCGGATTATCAATTACAACAGCTCTTGAAGAAATCACCTCGCGAAGCCTGGTTTCGGGTACAGCCAAATTGTTTGATGCCCTGGTATCCTTATTTAAGCAATTCTTTGGGGTAGTACTTGGCTTGGCAACCCTATCTATATTTGTTAATCTTGAACCAAACCATGTAATTAATGATGTACCCAATTGGGTCGATTATCCTGCAATTATTCTATTGGCAACCAGTTTAATGCCTGTGTTTAGAGTTCGGCCTAAAGATGCTTTATTTTGTGTAATGGCTGGTTTTGCAAGTTATCATACAACAATATTCTTTGATTTTACAGGCATATTGTTGAGTATTTTTATAGGTACAATTGTAGCTGTAATGGTTAGTAAGCTTTTTAGTAAAGTAACCAAGTCACCACAATTGGTATATTTAGTTCCGGGCATAATAATGCTTGTTCCGGGTAGTAAGACATTTATTGGTTTAAGTAGTGTATTCTTAAATGCCGATGCCGTTCATACCAATATGGGAGAGCAAATTCTTTATATTTTTATGGGAATTATTGGCGGACTGATATTTTCAGGAAGTTTTATGGATAGAAAGACTGATTATGCCAAATCAAAATAAAAAGGAGAAAGTGTTATTTTCTCCTTTCTATTATACATCTATTTATGCCAAAAGCAGGCAAATTCTTTGAAAAAATCATCATCATCCAATCTTAAAAACACTTCAAAATATCCCGATATTCTTTCAGATTTTTTAAAGCAAATCTTAAATAAATCTGATTTTCTGTGATAGATATTTTTAATCGAACTC
>JAOARS010000114.1 GCA_025210415.1 Marinifilum sp.
ATCCAGTTATGCTACGCGTCCGTTTCCTTAAAAAGGCGGTGCAAATATAAGGAAAATTGCTTGATTAATGCAAGTGTTTTTAATGAAAAGTACGAAAAAACATTCTTTTTGTTTTACTATCAGTCAATTATATTTTGATCATTTTAATGAAAGTGCTTACGTTGTCCTGATTTGCAGTTAGAGAGTTTGGATTTTAGAATTTCTGGTTTCAATATTTAAGAATTGTAAATCCTAAACTAGAAATCTTTGAATTACAAATACACAGGAGCTGGCAGCAGGATTCTAATTCTGAAGATGCAAATGGTCAGAATGTGGAATATTTGGAGTGGCCATCGCACAGGTAGAAATAACGCTTGATGCGATTGAAATTAAAGGCATAAAAAAAGATCTGCTAAAAATAACAGATCTCTTGGTGAACACGGAAGGACTTGAACGAAAACTCAAAATGACTAGATTTATTGATATTTCAGAAGTGTGAATTTTGGCTGTTCACCTGAGAGTTCAACTATGCGTATAAATTTTACCATTTGTTTCTAATTGATCTTATTTAGTGATCGAGTTGTTCCGCCCCCGCCTTGAGCACTTTTATTAAGTGCAATAGAAAATAAATGCGCTTATTTTCAATGGGATAAGCATATTTTTGCTTTTCGAAAATGCCAATTAAGCGCATTTAAATGCAAGAGAAACTGTAAAGGAACCATGTCAAAACTTCATTTTTTTTGATCACTTTTGACTATTGTTTTGATGATATTGTTTGATTTTCTCTAAATGAAACATATTGTGTAATTCTTACATATGCGAATCAAGGGTTGAATTTTTTTTGCCTGAAAGGCAAATATGTAAAAGCACAGGACAAAGTCCTGTGTATATTGACATAAATGAAACCAAGTGCTGTAAGTTCGCCACATATTCAACAGAATTAATTTCCATCCGGTTTCAAATACAATTCTTTATTTAGAACAATTTTCATTTCCTGATTTATTGCATATCGGACTTACAGCCCTTGATTTCAGCATATATTGTAACATAGGGCTTACGCCATACGCTTTTGCATGTCGTTCTTACAGAACTAAAGGTTTATACTACATTTTTAATCCTTGATTCGAATTACATGCAGATTTGTATGATATTTATAATCAGTTGTATGCTTTTGAGGAGGGTTTTGATATTTCGGATATAAAAAGCAGAATGCTTAAGGTTGATGAAGGATGAATGATTGGTTATTGGCCGTACTAAAACAAATAACTGATGTAAAATTTCATTGTTGCCAAAGGTCAAAGGAATAATGTTTAAAAAAATCTTAAGGTTCTATTTTTGCTTCGAGTATCACTTGTTATATGCAGTAAAAAACTAAATGCACTTATTTTAAGTGAGATAAGTGTGTTTTTTGTTTTTTTAAACATTTGGCAATAAATATCGATCAGTATTATACCAGCGTAAAAATTTAAATCAGAAATGGTATAACAATAATCTATCAACCTGCTATTGATCATCCGAATAAGATATATCCACTTATCATTAAATAACACATAGTAACTTCTGTTAAGACAAATAATTTTATTGATTCAAATAAAATTACGTTGATTAATATTGATTAAAAAACGTATAATTTATTTGAAATGAGAATAATAGTTTTTGTGTAATTATTTGTAAATGTAAAATAATATGAAATTATTATATAATTAAAAAATGTTGATTGAGCTAAAAGATTTTAATTCAATTTTTTATTAAATGCTAAAATAGCACTTAGTTAAATGTGTAATGATATTAAAAAATGTAAGTCTCATAAAATCAATAGATAAAATTTATAATAATTCTAAATTAACTCTTGAGTTTATATTTGTTAAGGTTTGAGGGTTACCATTTAATAAAAAATAGAATAAAGAAGTATACGAATGAGTAAAAAATAGAAATATGTTATTGGAGTAAATTTCAATTAAAAAAATGAAGTAAAATAAGAAAAAATACTAAAGAAGTGTATCAATGTTTTCAATTGATTAATTGTCAATTAAATGGATGTATTATGAAATATTTTAAAATTGTATGAGAAAACCTATTATTACGCTGCTTGTTGTGATATTTTGTGTAAACACATATTCGCAGATGGTAGAAACCTCTAATGGTGTCGACATAGGTTCTACATTTAATTCTTATGGAGTGTTAAGAGTGCTAGGGCAGCAAGCATATTTGGAATTGCTCAGTCAAACCAACAAGTCCTGCCATTTCAATTTAAAAAATGATGAAGGATTTTGGCATTTGAGCGGTCCCAGGTCGTATGAAGCAAATTCGCCCTTTGCAATTTATTGGAATGATGGGCAGTATCATCGCTTGTTCGCCTTAAATACAAAAGGATACCTGGGAATTGGTGTAGATAATCCTTTGGCGCCTTTGCATAGTGTGGGTACTTACAATATGATTCAATTGAGGTTGGAACGAAAAGGTAGTTATGAGGGATTCTGTGATTTAGGGGGAGCAAATGGAAACTTTCAAATATGGTCGGGAGGCTATAATAAAGCTCACAAATTTATTGTGAATGGTTCCAACGGATATGTTGGAATTGGAACACTTTCTCCAGAGCATCAATTGCAGGTTGATGGTCATATAATGATTAAAAGTAACACCTATGCACATATTGGTGTTGAAAGGCCTGATTTGAACGGAAAATTGACAATGGGAATTACAAGTGGAACGCAGCAGGGCTTTTTGAGTTCAAAGGGAGAGATCAAATTTCTAACCGGAGAAAACACCCTAACAAAAATGCTGATTGATAATAATGGTAAAGTTGGTATCGGAACTACAAATCTGGAGTCGGATTATCTACTATCGGTGAATGGCAGAATACGAGCGAAAGAAATCAAGGTGGAAACCAACTGGGCCGATTTTGTATTTACCGAAGATTATCAATTAAAAAGTCTTCCTGAACTCGAAACTTTCATCAAAGAGAACAAACACCTTCCTGGTATTCCATCCGAAGAGCAGGTAAAACAAGAAGGTATATCGGTTGGAGAAATGAATGCCAAACTACTCCAAAAAATAGAGGAGCTCACCTTGTATCTTATTGGTTAGAACAAAAAAATGAAGACTTACAGAAGGAAGTCTCACAACTAAAATTTTTAACTTAAAAATATAATTTTATGAAATTTATTATTACAACATTAGTATTTCTGTTTTTTCTTGTTTCGACCAAAGCGCAAAATTTAATAAATCCAGGTCAGTGGACCGTTGGAAGTGGTAGCGTAAGAAATTTTTCACAAAATGGAGCTTCGTCCGAAAATATCAGAGAATGGGGAGAAGATCCTTTTGGAACCAGGTCCTTACTTTGGAAGGCAGTACCAGATTCAGGGAATAATGGTGATGGAGGATGGAACACAGCATCATTCCCCATTGACCACTCTAAAATGTATCGTTTTTCGGTTTGGGTTAAGAAAACCAATTCTTATAGTGGTCATACTTATCTAGGGTGTTATTGTTATCCTGATTATGTTTTGAGGTTAAATGGAACATCTACCAATAACCCTTATTTCTGGCATGGGGATCCTCCTGTGTTGGGTAAGTGGTACCTTTTGGTAGGTTACATTCATGCAAGTAATGACCCATCGACTAGTAATTATGGAGGTCTTTATGATGGAGAAACCGGTGAAAAAGTAATAGATTTTACGGATTTTAAATTCCCACCTACAGCTACTTCCGCAAGACACAGACCTTACCTCTATTACGATACCAATACGAATGACCGACAGTATTTTTATGCTCCTCGTGTGGATGAGGTAAATGGCAATGAACCATCCATTGCTGCTTTGCTTGGTATCTATAATGAGACACAATTATCTGGGGATTTGAGTGTGGATGGAAATCTGGGAATCAAAACTACAAGTTCATCAGAATTTCCATTGGCTGTGAATGGAAAAATACGAGCGAAAGAAGTAAAGGTTGAATCTGACTGGGCAGACTTCGTTTTCAAAGATGATTACCAACTTATGCAATTATCGGATTTAGAAGAATTCATACAAGAAAATGGGCATCTGCCTAAAATTCCAACAGAAAAAGAAGTAGAAGAAAATGGTGTTTCATTGGGGAAAATGAATTCCAAATTGCTTCAAAAAATAGAAGAGTTGACACTGTATATGATAGAAGTGAATCAACGAATGGAATTGTTGGAAAAGGAAAATGAAGAGCTTAAAAAAGCGATGAAAAGTAATCATTAGAATCAAAAGAAACTCCTTAAAATTTATCAAAATGCAAAAAAACAGTATTAAACTTTTACTATTAATTCAAATTATATCAATTAGTTTTTTAAGTAACGCGCAAGATTGGACAAATCTTGGAGTTACCTATTCAAATCCTTCTCCTTATCCGTTGAATTATTTTTTACTTCTGGATTTGGATGGCTACAATGGAGATGTTAGTGCCAAATTTGAAGTATTGGTATTGGCCGATGATAATTATATGTATCATTCGAGATACTCAATTTTTGCCTCTCGTCACAGTGGTTCAC
>JAOARS010000007.1 GCA_025210415.1 Marinifilum sp.
CTGTTTACATTTTATCCCTTGGTTTATTTTGGCGACTTAAACACTCAGTCGGCTGCAAAAATTCTTTAAATAGCTAAGGCTATTCGCATCATTTTTCCTTTGTCTGAGTACTTCATTCATCCAAACTAATCCTCAAAATCAGAATTTGAACAGTTTCTAAAAATAAAAAAGCCAGTGATCTGATCACTGGCTTTTAAATATCGGTTATTCTGCGATTATTCAGCGTGAATAGCTTCTACCGGGCAAGCGTCAACGCAAGTACCACAATCAGTACAAAGATCTGCGTCGATTACATAGCGCTCATCACCCATAGAGATTGCTTCAACAGGACATTCCCCTTCACAAGAACCGCATGAAATACAGTCGTCGTTAATTACGTAAGCCATTTTATTTTAATTTTAGTGTTAATACTAATGCAAATGTAATATCATATTTTTAATGGTGAAACAATTTTCTCAGGAATTGCTTTATTTTGAAACAGATTAAATAATGAACAATAACAAAATATCAAATTTAATTTGCAGTATTAAAGATGATTGAGTCTTTTATTTTTACAATTAAATTAAAAAAATAAGCTATTTGTTTAAATATGATATTGCCAACCAAGCCATTACACTCATTGATGTTTGAAGGGCATTTTCGTTGGCTTCAAAATTTGATGTATGCAATGATCCTTCTTTGTCGGATTTGACTCCAAATCGATAAAATGTTACCGGATATTTCTGAGAATAAAAACCAAAATCTTCTGTAGTCATTCTAATATCCATATTCTCTACTTTATCTTCCCCAATTAGTTCAATAGCATCGGCTTTTGCCTGATCGGTATATTTTTCATGATTAACCAGAAAAGGATAACCATGTCGAATATCAACTTCACATTCAGCTCCCATTCCTTTAGCTGTTGATTGAGCAATGTCAGTAATCAATTGCTTGGCTCTGGCTCTCCATTCCTCATTCATGGTTCTAAATGTTCCGGCAATGTTAACTTCTTCGGGAATAATGTTTGTAGCACCTTTGGCTTCAATTTTTCCAAACGATAATACTGTTGGGATTCTGGCATCGCAATGTCGGCTAACAATTTGTTGAAGCGCAACAATAATATGCGATGCAATTAAAACATTGTCGGTACATCGATGAGGCATAGCTGCATGTCCACCTTTTCCTTTTACAGTCAAGTAAATTTCATCTCCTGAAGCCATATACATTCCAGATTTGAAACCTACAGTTCCTGTCGGCATATCCGGCAATACATGTTGTCCTAAAATCCATTCAGGTTCCGGTTGTAAAGCACCTTCTTCCATCATTAACCTGGCTCCACCAGGCAATAATTCTTCTCCGGGTTGAAAAATTAATAAAATTGTTCCTTCCCATTCCGATTTAAAGTGATTTAATATTTTTGCAGCTCCCAACAGTCCAGCCATATGCATGTCGTGACCACAAGCATGCATAACACCGTTATTTTTCGAACAATACTTATTCTCCGGATTTTCATGAATTGGCAAAGCATCCATATCGGAACGCAATGCAATAACTTTCTTCGAAGGATTTTTTCCTTCAATTTTTCCTACAATACCTGTTTTTACAAAACCATTGGAGTAAGAAATTCCATATTCATCAAGTTTAGATTGAATAAATTTCGATGTTTCGAACTCTTGAAAAGATAATTCAGGATTTTGATGCAAGTGAGATCGAATTTTGATTATTTCTGATTCGATTGATTTTGCAAATGCTTTGATTTGATTTTTTAAATTGGCCATAGTTGTGGTTGATAATTGTATTTTATCTCGAAAATAAACATTATTACTCTCATGCAAAGCTAATAACCTGATTTCAATAAAAAATATAGTCACAGTTTGAATTGATTTTTAAAGCAAATCTTGAACAAATCTGATTTTCTGTGATTGATATTTTTAATCGAACTCAGATTAATAATACTTAAATGATTTGGTTGAACAGTTTTATTCCTGATGTAATTGTTGATAAAGCGAAGATATCTTTTGAGTTTAAGAGTAATTGAAAAAATGCTTAACAAGCATTTAACTAAATTTTGAGTGAATATAGATTAAAAATGCTTAGTTTTGTATGCTTTGTGATTTTTTAAAGAAAAAAATAAACTCTTTAGTTACTTTATCGTATTAAACAAAAGTTGATATAAAAATATTAGATAGTTATGAATGGAAAATTAATTTTTTTGTTGGCCCTTGCATTGTGTGGAAGTGTTCTTTTGGCTAATGCACAAAATACCAAGCCGGTAATGAAATTCGCTTCTAAGACACATGATTTTGGAACTTTTAAGGAAGAACTTGGAAAACAAGTTTATTCTTTTGAATTTATGAATGAAGGGAAGCAACCAATTATTATTAACCAGGTTCGTTCTTCGTGTGGTTGTACATCTCCTTCCTGGACAAAAAAACCGGTTGCTCCGGGGCAAAAAGGTTTTATAAAGGCAACTTTTGATCCTAAAAATCGTCCGGGGATATTTAATAAATCAATTACAATAACTGCTAATACAAATCCTGCAATTACAATTCTTAGAATTAAAGGAAAAGTAATTCCAAGGGAGAAAACAATTGCAGATCTTTACCCAAGAATGATGAATGGTTTGAGATTAAAAAACAATCATTTATCGCTAACCAAAGTTAAAAATACAGAAGTTAAAGAAGGTGCTGTTGAAGTATACAATGATAGTAACGAAGAAGTAAGTATTGCTTTTAAAAGAATGCCTGCTCATCTTCAAATAAAAATGGTACCTGAAAAACTTGCTCCAAAGCAAAAAGGTAAAATTATTGCTTTGTACGATGGAGCAAAGAAAAACGATTGGGGATTTGTGGTTGATTATATGGATATTTTGGTGAATCAGAAACACAAACCTGGTCAACGCTTAACAGTGAGTGCTAATATTGTTGAAGATTTTGCAAGATTAACTGATGCAGAAAAGAAAGTTGCTCCTAAGGTTGAGTTCAACGAGAAGGTTTTTGATTTTGGAGAGTTAACTCAAGGGCAACATGCTGAACATGTTTTTATGATGAAAAATAATGGTGCATCTGATTTGATTATTCGCAAAACCAAAGCTTCTTGTGGTTGTACTGCTATTGCACCACAAACTAAAATTGTGAAGGCAGGAGAAGCAACTGAAATAAAAGTTGTATTTAACTCAAGAGGAAAAAGAGGCCGTCAGAATAAACTGATTACTGTTATTACAAATGACCCGTTACATTCGTCTGTGCAATTAAGAGTACGTGGTAATGTAGTAATGCCCAAAAGTTAATTCAATTTTATATTCAAAAATATTTTACAAGCCTTCCTGTTTTTTTGGGAGGCTTTTTTTATTCAACTTTCTAAGATTGCTAACAAATATGTACACTTTTCTTGATGTTTACAGACAGCTTAGCTTCTAAATTTATAACTTCGCATTCAGAACATTTAGATCATTGAGTCATGTCAGATACAAAAAATAACAAACAGGATCACATAGAAAATGATCCTTCATATAAAGGTTTACAAGTAAATTCAGGAATTTCTCAACCTCCTTCAATAAACCCTAAAATTGCTGAACGTTTGAAAAAGAACAAACGCAAGAAATATGCTGTTGACGACTATGTAAAAGGGATTTTAGATGGTGATAGGGCAATTTTGAGCCAGGCAATTACTTTAATCGAGAGTTCGAAGTTTGAACATCAAAAAGTTGCTCAGGAAATAATAGAAAGATGTTTGCCATATTCAGGAAAATCGGTTCGTATAGGGATTACCGGAGTTCCCGGGGCTGGAAAAAGTACTTTTATAGAAGCTTTTGGCAAGCATGTAACCGGGCAAGGAAGCAAGTTGGCAGTTTTGGCTATTGATCCAAGTAGTGAAAGAAGTAAAGGAAGTATTTTGGGAGATAAAACCAGAATGGAGGAATTATCAGTAGACCAAAATGCTTACATACGACCTTCTCCATCGGCAGGATCATTAGGTGGAGTAGCGCGAAAAACACGTGAAAGTTTGATTTTATGCGAAGCCGCAGGTTTCGATACCATTTTAATTGAAACAGTTGGTGTTGGACAATCGGAAACTGCCGTGCATTCTATGGTTGATTTCTTCCTGTTGATAAAGATTGCCGGAGCAGGTGATGAATTGCAAGGAATTAAACGAGGTATAATGGAAATGGCAGATTTGATTTCCATTAATAAAGCTGATGGAAACAATGTGCACAAAGCGCAGTTGGCTAGAGTTCAGTTCGAGAATGCCCTGCATCTGTTTCCTCAATCTCCTTCAGGTTGGTCTCCTAAAGTTTTAACTTGTTCGGCTATTGAAAAAACAGGTATAGATGAGATTTGGAATACCATTTTAGGTTACTGTAATCATACACAACAAAATGGGTATTTTGAACAAAGAAGAAGCGAACAAGCTAAATATTGGATGTACGAAACCATTAATGAACAATTAAAAGATGGTTTTTATCAGAAACAATTCATTAAGGAACAACTTTCTAAGTTTGAAGATAAAGTATTAAATGATGAAATGAGCTCTTTTGTGGCAGCATTTAAATTGTTAGATGCCTATTTTCAGGATATAAAGAATAAAGAGTAATATTACGATGTATATCGAAAATCATTTCGATTACAGTTTTAATTTTGGTAGCTTTAGGGATTTTATAATTATTAACATATCAAAATACCGTACACATGAAAAAATTATTTGTCGCCATTACAGCGATTGGTTTATTTTTTACTTCTTGTAATCAAGGAGAACAGTTTAAACTAACTGGTAATATTTCAGGACAAAAAGAAGGTAAAGTTTACCTTTCAAAAGTTCAGGATAATGAATTGGTAAAAATTGATTCAACTGAATTGAAAGAAGGAGTTTTCGAATTTGTAGGTAAAACAGCATCTTCTGAAATGTATTTTATTCAGCTTGATGATAAAAAGGAAGCGATTCAGTTTTTTATAGAAAATTCTAATATTGAAATTAGTGCTGATGTAGAAAAATTGGCTGAAGCTAAAATTGTAGGTTCTGCAGAGCAAGATATTTTTAAAGCATTTCAAGAATCAGAACAAGTTTTTGATGAAAAGAACCAGGCTCTTTACAAAGAGTTTATGACAGCAAGACAAGCTCAGGATCAGGCAAAAGTTGACTCTATCCGTAACATTGCCGTGAAAATGGAAGAAGATAAGACAAACAAAAATAAAGAATTCATTAAAAACAATTCAACTTCTGTTGTTGCTGCTTTTCTTTCTTATAGAATGATGTCTGGTATGGAGATTGAAAAAATGGAAGAAATGTACAATGTTTTAGCTGAAAATGTAAAAACTTCTGTTTATGGCGAGAAGATGAAGAGTAAAATTGATTTATTAAAGAGTGTTGCTGTTGGCAAGCAGGCTCCTGACTTTACTTTGAATACGCCGGAAGAAACTCCATTAAGTCTTTCTTCTTTAAAAGGGAAAGTAGTTGTTATTGATTTTTGGGCTTCATGGTGCGGACCGTGTAGAAGAGAAAATCCTCATATGGTTGAATTGTACAAGGACGTAAACAAAAAAGGAGTTGAATTCCTTGGAGTATCGCTTGATGACAATAAAGATAAATGGTTAAAAGCTATTGATGATGATGGTTTGTTATGGAAACATGTTTCAGATCTTAAAGGATGGAATTCAGAAGCTGGAAAAATGTATGGAATTAATGGTATTCCTGCTACCGTTCTTGTTGATCAGAATGGTGTGATTGTTGCCAAGAACTTAAGAAGTGCTGAACTAAAGGTAGAAATTGAAAAATTACTACAATAGTATTTAAAGATATTTGATAAAAGCCCGGTAGGTTTATTAATCTACCGGGCTTTTTGTTTCTAATTTGATTTTGGCTAAATTCATTAATTCAAGATAATGCAATAAAACACCTGTACTTAAGGTCATTTTTAACAGGTATTTCAATTGCCGATTCGAAAAAATATTTACTTTTGCTATTTAAATCAGATCTAAATAAATTAATCCTAATACGTAAATGAGACTTGTTACTGTACTTATTGCTTCCGTACTAATAATCGGAATTTCTTCTTGCCAACCAAAGCAAGCTAAAAAAGTTGATAATCAGATTTCTGTAAGTATTCTTCCGCAGAAATATTTTGTGGAAAGAATTGCGGGTAATGATTTTCAAGTGAATATTCTAATCCCACCGGGAGGTAGTCCTGCAACTTATGAACCAACTCCAATGCAGATGGAACAGGTTGCAAAATCGGTTGCTTATTTCAAAATCGGGCATATTCCTTTCGAGAACACATGGATGAATAACATGATTGAGGCTGCTGGTGACATTAAGGTGTACAATCTTTCAAAAGGAATAGAATTGGTTCGTGGGGCAGAAGTTCATCATGGCGATCATGTACACGAAGGAGGAATTGATCCACATACATGGTCTTCTCCAAAGGCTGTGATTCAAATTGTTAATAATTTGTATAAAGGATTAATTGAATTGGCTCCCGCAAAAAAGGAAACCTATAAGAAAAATCTGGATGCTTTTATAGCTGAACTGGAAATGTTGGATAAAAAGTCAGCAGAAGTATTTGCTAATGCGAAACATCAATCGTTCATGATTTTTCACCCGGCTTTAACATATTTGGCTCGTGACTATGGTTTGAACCAGATTCCAATTGAATTACATGGTAAGGAACCTTCGCCAGCGCATATGAAACATTTAATTGGTGAAGCAGAGAAGCACGATATTAAAATTGTTTTTATTCAAAAGCAATTCAATAAGGAGAATGCGCAAACCATTGCCAAAGAAATTGAGGCTGAAGTGATTCAAATCGATCCTTTAAATGAGGATTGGATGGCCGAAATGAAAAGTATTATCAACCACTTGAAAGGTGAAGAGTAAAAGCTAAGTTGAAAATGAACAAACTTCTGGAATTAAAATCCATTAATGCAGCCTACGACGACAAGTTGGTATTGAAAGATGTCAATCTGGTAGTGAAACAGAATGATTTTGTAGGGATTATTGGACCCAATGGTGGAGGAAAGACAACTTTGCTGAAGGTAATTCTGGGCATTTTGAAACCACTTAGTGGTGAAATCAATGTAAATGGATGTACCATTGGATACTTGCCTCAAATCAATCAGATTGATAAAAAGTTTCCGATTGCAGTTCGCGATGTAGTTTTATCTGGATTAATGGGTGCCAAGAAGCTGTTTGGACGATACAGTTCTGAAAACAGAAAGCGTGCAGATGAACTCATGAAACAAATGGGAATTCTGCATTTGAAGAATAAAAATATTGGAGAACTTTCAGGAGGTCAGTTGCAAAGAGTATTTCTTTGCAGAGCCATTGTTGCCGATCCACAACTGTTAATTCTGGATGAACCGGATACCTACGTTGATAGCAGTTTCGAAGGAGAGTTGTATGATATTTTGGATCAGTTGAACGATCATATGGCAATTGTTATTGTTTCGCATGATGTGGGTACCATTTGTTCGCATGTAAAAACCATAGCATGTGTAAATCAAACATTGTGTTACCACGATTCAAATATCATTTCGCAAGAACAGTTGGCGGCCTATAATTGTCCGATCGATTTAATTACTCATGGCGAAGTTCCACATCGTGTCCTAAAGCATCATCATTAATATGAACACTATATTTGAATTGTTTCAATATCAATTTTTCACCAATGCCGTGTTTGCAGCAGTAATGGCCAGTATTACCTGTGGTATTATTGGATCGTACATTGTTGCACGTCGTATTGTTTTTATAAGTGGTGGTATTACCCACGCATCATTTGGTGGAATTGGAATTGCTTGGTACATGGGCTTTAATCCAATATTAGGTGCAGCCTTATTTGGGATTTTATCAGCATTCGGAATTGAATGGATATCGAAGAAAACGGATGTTAGACAAGATTCGGTGATTGGAATTTTGTGGGCATTGGGAATGGCTTTGGGGATTATTTTTATTTATATGACACCAGGTTATGCTCCTAATTTAATGAGTTTTCTGTTTGGGAATATACTAACAGTAGGAGTACTCGATTTGTATCTTCTGTTGGGATTATCAGTTCTAACAATTATTGTGTTTGCCAGCTTACTGAAACCAATTTTATTTGTGGCATTCGATGAAGAATTCGCAAAAACCCAACGCATACCGGTTCAGTTTATCAGTTACCTGATGATTGTACTGGTTGCTTTAGCAATTGTATTAAATATTAGAGTGGTAGGGATTATTCTGGTAATATCGTTTCTTACCATTCCACAAACCATTGCCAACATGTTTACCAAAGATTTTAAAAGGATGATTTTAGGATCGATAGGATTTGGACTTTTGGGATCATTTATTGGCTTATTGGTTTCATATAAGATAAATGCTCCATCGGGGGCGACAATTATTTTCTCGTTTGTAATTCTTTTTGTGCTTGCTAAAATTGTGCAACTATCATTAATTGCAATGAGAAGAAAAGAGGGAATTAAAGGATAAAAATAAGATGGAAGAAATCTTCTGTCGATGAGTTAATATATTAAGTATCTGTAGTAAATTAGCAGAGCGAAATTTGTACTAACATAAACAACAAAATAAAAATGAGTTACGATTTAATAGTAGTAGGAAGTGGTCCTGGTGGATACGTAGCTGCCATTCGTGCTTCGCAATTGGGAATGAAAGTAGCAGTTGTAGAACGTGCTGAATTGGGTGGTATTTGTTTGAATTGGGGTTGTATCCCTACAAAATCTTTGTTGAAATCGGCACAGGTTTACGAATACATGAAGCATGCAGGTGATTATGGACTAACTGTTGATGGTGATGTAAAAGCTGATTTTGAAAAGGTTGTTGCTCGTAGTCGCGGTGTGGCCGAAAAGATGAGCGGTGGTATTCAGTATCTTTTCAAAAAGAACAAAATTGAAGTATTAAACGGCTTTGGTAAATTGGCAGGCAACAAGCAGGTTGAAGTTACTGCTGAAGATGGTACCAAAACTACCCACGAAGCCAAGCACATTATTTTAGCAACAGGTGCTCGTTCACGCGAATTGCCAAATCTTCCGCAAGATGGCAAAAGAATTATTGGTTACAGAAAGGCAATGACACTAGAGAAATTGCCTAAGTCGATGATTGTTGTTGGATCCGGAGCTATTGGATCTGAGTTTGCCTACTTCTATTCAACTATGGGAACAAAGGTTACTTTGGTAGAATTTATGCCAAATATTCTTCCTGTTGAAGATGAGGAAGTATCGAAGCAAATGGGTCGTTCTTTCAAGAAAAGTAAGATGAAGGTGATGACTCATTCAACTGTAGAATCGGTAGAAGGAGAAGAAGGAAACCTTAAAGTAAATATCAAGAACAAGAAGGGAGAAATCGAAGTTCACGAGTGTGAAATCGTTCTTTCTGCTGTTGGTATTGCTCCAAATACAGAAGGTATTGGCCTTGAAGAATTAGGAGTTGCAACTGAAAACGGACGTGTTTTAGTTGATGATTACTACCAAACAAATGTTGAAGGTGTTTACGCAATTGGTGATATCGTTAAAGGTCCTGCTTTGGCACACGTAGCTTCTGCTGAAGGTATTTGCTGTGTTGAAAAAATCGCAGGTATGAAGGTTGAGCCAATCGATTATACAACAATTCCAGGCTGTACTTATACAGTTCCAGAAGTAGCATCGATGGGTATGACTGAAAAAGCTGCTAAAGAAGCTGGCTATGATGTGAAGATTGGTAAGTTCCCATTCTCGGCTTCAGGTAAAGCAAGTGCTGCAGGTGCAAACGAAGGTTTCGTGAAGTTGGTTTTCGATTCAAAATATGGCGAGTTATTGGGAGCACATATGATTGGTGCCAATGTAACTGAAATGATTGCAGAATTGATTGTTGCTCGTAAATTGGAAACTACTGGTCATGAAATGATCAAAGCAATTCACCCGCACCCAACCATGTCGGAGGCAATAATGGAAGCTGCAGCTGCTGCATATGATGAGGTGATTCATATTTAAGCTGGAAAACGCAAGTTTCTAAGATAATATCCCCGAAAGGGGAAACAAAATAACCCGGGGTTTTGCCTCGGGTTTTTTGTTTATAGCTAGCTTTTTTATTTGGGCATTCCCCCTCTGGGGTCGGGCTATCCGTTCCAAGTCCTCGCTAGCGTACTCGCTGTGGGCTTTCCACTACTATCCCTAATGCGATTTACATGGCGCTCAGAAATGCTCCCGCAGATCTCGCAGATTTAAATGGAGCCTAACGGCTCTTTGCCAATAAGACCGCGGTGCAATCGCAACTAAGTTGAGGGTATCACTTTTAGTGAGTCCCGACTGCTCGGGATCAAACGCAGTTAATTAGAGCATCAATCACAAAAAGAGCAATACAAGCCCATTTATATATTTGGCTTCAATCGCAACTAAGTTGAGGGTATCACTTAAAGTGATGCTCTCAATTAAATTTCAGAAAGACATTTATTCATCTAATAACAAATATTGCGGTGCGCTGTACCTTACTTCACAACCGTTTATATTTTTCTATAAATATCGCGGTGCGCTGCACCTAACTCTCCATTGTGTAAATATAGCAGCAGCGCTGCGTAATCTTTATAGAATCAATGTCGGATGTTAAAACAAGGTGCAGCGCACCGCAATATGCACGGGTATTCTACACTTTTAATCTTCCTTAACATTCATTCTAATCTGTTATACCAATTTTACATTGAAATGAGTGTTAAATTGTTTTGAATATTTTGAGTTTAGACAAGTTAAAAAATTAAGGCATAGCAGAGTTACGGCGCAATTTTTTAATGAAGTGTAAACTTAAAATAGCAGAAGAATAATGC
>JAOARS010000115.1 GCA_025210415.1 Marinifilum sp.
GTTTTCTTTTGTTTCCCTCTCTTTAGTGAGAGCATCAACAATAAAAAGCTTTATTCGTAACCCGAACTTTAATCGGGATACGAAATATAGGTGCCCTGAGGGTATCACTCCAAGTGATGCTCTCAGTCAAACTTGTTGAGCATGGCAATGGTCTCGTAATCCACGGTGCGGAAATCATCTACCTGATTTTGGTGTCAGCATCAATAAAGTTGGCATTACTGGTTTGGTAGCTGATCACACCATCATTATATGTCTCTACCATAACGATATCATTAGCACCTGCCGTTTTCTTACCTGTGTGGGTATCTATTTTCTCGTAGATGACCCTTATTCTATCTCCAACTTTTATGGAAGCGGGTTAAATCAATTTTATTTGAACTGTCAAAATAATTAAGATGCATCATTTTAATTTTAAAAATGTGTTTTAAAACACATTTAGATTTATTTTTCGCTTAACTCGTTATCAAAAAAATAGAATACATTTGTTCCGATTTTGGTGTTCGATTCATCCTTTCGGATGATAGAATGAAAAGGGAATCCGGTGAGAATCCGGAACAGTACCCGCTACTGTAATTCTCGTTTTACCAAACTGGTGAAGCATAACTGCGATACCACTATGCCACTCTGATTGTATTGAGAAGGGGAAGGCCATCGCAGTTGAGAAAAGTCAGGAGACCTGCCAAATGACAACTATTTACATTTTGCTTCCGGGAATCGAAGTATATGTATTGAACAAACGCGCGAGTTCAATATTTATTTTCTTGTACCATTATGGTATGGAGGTAAGGTGTTGTATTTTATTTACATTAAAAAAACAAGACCATGCTTAAACGAGTAAGTTTATTGTTGATTACACTACTGTGTTTACCAGCCATTATTTGGGCTCAACAAAGTTTAAAAGGATTTGTTCTCGACAAGGATTCGGGCAAACCAATTGAGGGTGCCAACCTGTACCTAAAAAATTTAAAACTAGGTACAACTTCTTTAAAAGATGGAAGTTTTCACTTTCCTAATGTCAAAGCAGAAGAATACCAATTAAGCGTAACTTTTGTAGGATACGAAGATTGTAAGTTGCTTATTGACATACGTAAAGCATTTAATGAAATTAGGATCGAAATGAAAAGAAATGTTACCATTTTGGATGGTGTAAACATTTCAGGTCAAGCAATAAGAGAAACCGAACAAGTGGTAAAACTAACTGCTCCTTTAAAAGATATTCCACTTACTACTTCATCGGTTGGGCAGGAATTGATTAAACAAACCGGAGTGAACAGCATCCACGAAGCCTTAAAGTATAGTACAGGTGTAAAGCCTATGGTAAATTATGGTGGTTTCCAAACCTTTACCATGAGAGGATTTGGTGCTCCGGTAATAATGCTTGATGGTGTTCGCGACGAAAGAATGAACTTCTCGAATAGTGCTCCTTTTACTTCTTTGGCTGCAGTTGAAAGAATTGAGTTTTTAAAAGGTCCTGCTTCGGTACTTTACGGACATACTGCCGTTGGTGGTATCCTAAATGTGGTTCGCAAACAACCTACCAAAGATTTTCATGCAAACTTCTCTGCTAGCTACGGCAGCTGGAATACAACCAGAGTAGAACTTGGTACTGGTAGCAAAATTAGCGACAAATTATCGTACCGTTTCGATGCTGGTTTTTCGGATACCGATGGCTGGAGAGATGCCAAAGACAAAACTTTAAATGGTTACTTGGCATTGAACTATGAAATGAGCGATAACGATTTGTTTGAATTCCGTATAGCTGGAAACAATGACACTTATGGTACTGAAACAGGTTTACCTTCGGTGAGGTACAATATTTTCGACAAAAACGATAAATTGTTGTACAAAAAAGGAGAATTGCCAAACACTTTCGATCGTAAGCAACGTTACAACGATCCTGCGGATTTCCTGGATCATGAAAATTGGAATACCTCTATTAAATACACGAGAAAGCTTAGCGAAAACTCTAAATTACAGATTCACACCGCTTATTCTGATGATTTGATTGACTATTTCTCGACAGAAGAGTTAAGTTATTTAACTTCTGACAATCCAATTTATGACACTTACTACATGAATGGGGATGCAAAGAAATACATTTGTTTGGATACGTTGCAAAGAACATTCCCTCTTCGTTTTTCACACGAAACCAAAACTCTGCAAAATACTGTGGATTACAGCACTAAATTTGATTTTGCCGGTTTGAATCACAATTTTAATGCAGGTTATTTTTATATGTATATCGATAGAAAAACATTTTCAGGTTGGAGTAAGGGAGATGTTACTGGAGATGGGTATAAAGCAAAAGTAGCTGTTGTGAGTCCGGTTTTATATCAAGGCGACCTACAAACAAAATTTTCCAACGTAAACATTTATCATGAAAATGTACATGGCTTTTTCTTTCAGGATTTAATGGACATTTCACCAAAAGTGAAGGTATTGCTTGGAGCAAGATACGATAGATTTGATATGAGTAATCAATCAGGTAAAGTTAGTACTGGCAGAAATATCACCGATAAAACTGCACAAAAATCAATTATCAATCATTCTTTCACATACCGATTGGGTACGGTATATCAGCCATCAGAAAATTTATCGTTGTATGCTTCTTATGCCAATTTCTTTAAACCCAAAAGAACTGTATTCAACAAAAATTACATCTATTTGGATAAAGATGGTAAAGAGTTTACTCCAACCGATGGAAAAGAAATTTTTGAACCTGAAGATGGTTACCAGTTAGAAGCAGGTTTTAAGTACCAAAGCAATGCCAAACTACACATTAATGGTAGTATTTACTACATCAAAAAGAACAACATTGTAGAACGCTTGGGTTTTCGTACAGTTAATAATATTGAGAAAAGAATTATGGGTCAAGTGGGAGTAGTTGATTCCAAAGGTTTCGATTTAGAAATGAACTACAAGCCTTTCGATAATTTAAGCTTCATTGGAGGATATGGTTTCAACATTGCCAAGTACCGCAAGTTTTCTGATAATCAATATCAAAATAACCAACAAGGAAATTACATCAGAAACAATCCTAAAAACCATGTATTTGCATGGGCTTATTACAACTTACCAGAGAACATGCTTAAAGGTTTAAGTCTTGGATTTGGTATGGATTACAATGATAAAATGTATGTGAACAGCTCAAACTCATACAGTTTGCCACATTATTTCCTGTTCGATGCATCACTTGATTATCGCAAAAAGAACTTTTACGGAAAATTAAAAATGAACAACTTATTTGACAAAGACTATTACTCAAGTTCCCTAAGTTCAAGTCAATATATTCCAGGAATGGAAAGAAATTTCACCCTTACCATTGGTATGGATATCTGATTTTTTAATCGAAATCAGGTTAATAAAACGAGATATTCAAAAACAAACGACTGTAGGATTTATACTTACAGTCGTTTTGTTTTAGAATTAAAAATTCATAACTCCAATACTCCTGATTGCAAATCAGGAGTAGCACAAATTTTGTTTGCACCAATTTGTAATACCGATTGTATAATGAAATGAGCCTTATTTTCGTTTCACTCGAAAGGCTCAACCATTATTACATCGGCATTATACCAAATAATCAATATAGCTCACTTCATTTTTAAAATGGTATAATTAGGTGTTTTCCTTTTCTTTGAAAGCTTGTTCTGAGAGCTGGAAAAAGTGAAATAAGTGAGTACCCCGAAAGCTTTCGAGGGTTAGCGACGAATCGATATTAGAGAATTCTGCATGCGCAACAGAACAGTTTACAAATGACGTGAAAGCATTTGTTTGTGATACGGGATAATCGGGAAACGAAACAAAACTAATTGCAGGTTAGATGAATTTGGTTGGGGACGATTTGAAAGCTTCCGTATATAACACGAAAGAGTACGGGAATGATACAAAAATGATTGGGGATGATTTGAACACTTCTGTTGATAATATAGAATGAATTGGGGATGATTTGAACGCTTCTGCTAATAATACAGAATGAGTTGGGGACAATACAGCAGCAGCCGTTGATGATTTAAAAACATGTGTGGACAATAGGAAAGCCTTTGCATATGATACAGAATAATGCCGGGATAACACAAACGCTGTTGCTGAAGACTCGAAAGCATTCGTTGACAACATAAAAGTATCTGCATGGTAAACAAAACGATGTTGGGACAAGTTAGAATCATATGTGAATAATTTGATTTGCTTTGCAGCTACCATTTCTGTTTTATGAAGATGAGTATTTGTTGGGACAGTTGGGATTGACTCCTACAAAATACCATGAGTTGACTACTTTGTAGAGATAAGAATATTATACAAGGAGAATGTTTTAGTAAGGACCTCCGTTTCTTTAACCTAGTATATCGTAACTAAACATTTTCCAGTTGTGAATTTGTGACTTGTCACCGGATGAGTTAATTGTTGCCTTAAAGGTTTTGTTTAATAAAACCTCACTTGACCCTGGATCTTTATAGGTTATTTTCAACTTCCCCTCTAAGATTATTTTACCGGAATTTACATTTGAACCTGCACCCTCAACAACTTCGGTCATTGTTAGTGTGAATTTGGATTCATCGGCTACTTCTGATTCAACTGAGCTTGTTTGGTAAATTCCAAAATCTAAGTTTGATGAATTACTAGTAAATTCAATTGCTTCAGAGAAGTTTTTATTATTGATTTTACTTTGCCAGTTTGTTAATTCTGACTTCACCTTTCCTACCATCGCCTTGTAATCAGGTGTTGGTTCTGGATCAACTCCACCTCCGCTGTCTTTTCCACATGATACAAATAGGAAAACAGCTGCTACTAAAACTATTAATATATTTTTCATGATTTCTTAGATTTACTTATTAAACATTTTTGATTGAACATTTGTTGTATCATTATCAATGATACGCATAAGAGTTAGCTTTGTTGACTTAGGGAAGTTTACTGTCAAAACATTACTTCCTGTTTCTAAATTAACTTCTACCTCCTTTAAGAGTTTCCCAGCACCCATATCAATAATTTGGATTCTAGCCTTTTCTTTATTATCTGAGAAATACTTAACAACTAGGTTGTTTTTCTCTCTATAGACTCTAATATGGTGGGGCTTTGAATCATCTGTTATTACTGGATTACCATAAACAATTTTCTTTGTTTGTGCAAACTTATTTCCAACAACATTAGTTGCTGTCCAAGTTACTCTTGTTACGCTACCACCTTCATAAGGGATTGTGTAATGAGTTGACTCTAAATTTGGAGCAATTCCTGATGGATCGGCTACATTTAATGGAGCTTTAGAAATTTCTGCATCTAAACTTTCACCTTCTGCTACTTTAACTTCTGAAACTAAATCAAAGGTTGGAGTTCCTGTGTAAACTAAAGTAAACACTTCACTTCCTGTTGATTCGTTATTTGAGAAGTCTTTGACAGTCCAGGTCCTAGTTAGAGTGAAATTCACTTGATTTATTGTCCCATCATTTGTTTTTGTTGATACATCAGTTGATTCTTTGGACTGAACATCACCGTTATCAGAAAACATTGGTTCTCCTTGTGCCTCTACTGATAAATCTGGCAAATCTACATACTCAATTGTTTTGTTTTGTAGATTAGAAATTGTTGGTGCCTCTGTATCATTTACTGTGATTGTTTGAGTTCCAAGATTTCCAACATTGCCTGAGTTGTCAGTTGATATCCAAGTCCTTGTTATTGTAAAGTTATACTTACCGTAACCAGAACTCTCCTGTGTTGATTCGTCTGTATAAGACTCAACTGGATTTGGATCAACATTATCAGTTGATGTTGCTTGACCTAGAGCATTTGGTGATAAATCCATATTATCTGCGTACTCAACAGTTACATCTGCTGGGGCTTCTCCTGTTGGTTCTGTTACATCTGTTGGTTGTCTATGTGGATTTTCAAAGACAAAATGTGTTGTGTATCCATCTTCTCTTAATGTTGCTACTCCATCATTTAGCTTCCACTCTATTAGCTGAGTTCCACCATAATAAGTATTTTGTAATACATCCTTATATTTACCATGCCACATGATAATAACTTTCTCATTATCATTCATATTCCAATCACCTGGATTCACTTCCTGATCATTTTGTGGCTCCCAAAAATACCACTGTGTGAAGTCTAGAGGATCTTCCTTGACTGATTTATCCTTTGGACCAACAAACATTGCAGAAATTATATGGCCTCCTGATGATGTTCCATAATCTGGATGAGTTTGACTTATCCTTACAGCTGCATAATAAACAGGCAAATTATGTTGCCCATTATCATCCCAATTATATTTGTCATACAAAGTACCACCAAATTTATGATTTACATTCTTATAACCTTCTGGGTCTTCAACACCAAAGGTGTTGATTAGAAGTTGGCAACCAAAATCTGCACACTCATAAACTCCATTAATATAAGAATGTTCATCAGATTTATCTAGAGAGAGAGCATCTCTTAGCATTTGAATTTTCTCATCACGATATGCTTTCTCAAAATTCAAATCTGAATTTTGATTAAACAAATTTGGTCTTTCAAAGACATTCATTGCAGCCTTGTAACCATCTGTTTGATAATCAGGTGCTTGACTGTTTGACTGTAGAGTTATTCCTAGAATTACTACTACTAAAAATAATAACTTTTTCATGAAGATATCAATTGACAGGAAATTAGATGCTTTATGGAATTTTATTTAGAGATAATACCAATTTGTTAATGACATTAGCGTTAAAATGGTATAATAATTCGTTAGTTTTTAATTATTGGATTGATTTATAAAATGCTCAAAAAATAACTTTAAATTTATTTCAACTGTAAAGAATTTAATTTCCAGTTCTTTATTTGTTCCGGAGATGCATTGCAATACAGGGTGGCAGTATAATCCTGTTCCTCAACCACTTTTAACGAACCTTGTGTAATAGCCACTGTTCCACTCACCGAAGCTTTTCCTTGTTCGGGTAGAAAAGAACTTTCATTTAACTTGCTGTTTTTAAAATTGTATGTTATTTGAATGTCTTCTGATTTTAGGCTCTCTGCATTAACTGCTCTATCCCAAAAATCACCATTCTCAACAGATATTGTTTTTGCTGCTGTGAAATTTTTGGAATTAATATGGTTTTCCCATGTGTCCAATTTAAGAGGGATTTGTTGTTTTACTGTTGTGTAATCTGCCTTAAGATCCTCATCGGGACTACTACCTCCTCCACAGGAATATAATATTGTGCAGGCTATTAATATTAGTATGTTTTTCATTGTATCTTTTTTTATATGAAATTTAGAAAAGTGTAGCTTCCTTTCGAAAGCTACTTTGCAAGTTTATTTAACTAACATCACCTTTTGAGTTACCATTTCTCCATTAATTGTAAATCGAATAAAATAAAGGCCATTTGAGAAGTTCGAGAAATTGATTCTTCTGGTAAATGGCGATTGCCACTCTTCCGTGAATATCACTTTACCTGTAGTGGTTAACACCTGAACAGTAACAGTTGAATATTCTGATGATGAAATTGTGAGGTAATCTTTTATTGGGTTTGGGTAAAGTTGTAATCCCAACTCTTGAAGGGATTTAATACCAGTTACGGAAATTGACCATTGATCTGTTTTTAAGTTAGCATTTCCTGCAAGATCAATCACTTTGTTGTCATCAAGGTCTAATGTGATTAATCCCACACCAATAGGATTAACATTAATTGAATATTCTACATTATTGTTTGTATTTAAATTCTCAAGAGAACAATTATCATATTCAAGATCTGAAAGTTCAAATCCACTTACTTCTTCACTAAATGCAACATTTACAACAAAGGCATCTAAGTTTGATAAACTATTTCCAGAATATTCGAATGTGGCTCTTGGAGAAGTTCCATCATATATAATTGAAAATTCATTTGATTCAACATTTCCATTTCCAGCTAGATCCTCTACAATATTTTCACCAATTCTTATTGATACCTCACCATCATTTATTGGTTCTACATCAAGAGCAAAATCAACATTATTGTCTGTCTGTAAATTACTTACCGAACAATTCCCAATAGTTAAATCAGATAATTCCAAACCTGTTACTTCTTCACTTGCAGTAATGATTAATCCTATTTTTTCAGAATTTGTTGGATCATTCTCACTAGATGAGATTGTAAATTCTGGATTAATGTCATCCAATTGACTTTCTGAACATCCTTCTGAATTTACGGATTCTCCTGTTGGTGTATCCGGACA
>JAOARS010000008.1 GCA_025210415.1 Marinifilum sp.
AAAGAAAAGAGTGAAGCTGTAGGCATTTACGAAACAGCTCCTTCTGGTCAGTTACAGGACTATCTAAGCAAGGCTGGTTCTCAAGGCAGAAAAATACATTACTTACCTCCCTATCGTCCTGAACATCAAGTGAAATTGTTGAACTGGTTGAATATTACCCCTGATCAAGCGAATCAGAATTCATCAAGCGAATTTGTACAAGCAGTTGTTAATCAAAGAAATTATAAATCTGAAGAAGAAATTATTCAGATAGAAGAAGCGGTAAACATTACAGCTGACATGCACTTAACGGCAATGAGAATGGCCAAACCTGGCATGAAGGAATCTGAAATTGCAGCAGCAGTTCAAGAAGTTGCAATTAGAGCAGGCGGACAGCTTTCATTTCCAACCATTGCGACAATAAATGGACAGACACTTCACAATCACTATCATGGGAACACAATTAAAAGTGGCGATATGGTTTTAATTGATTGTGGTGCCGAAAATGAAATGCACTATGCGGGAGACATGTCTAGCACTTTTCCTGTTGACAAGACTTTTACGCAACGGCAAAGAGAAATATATCAAATAGCATTAAATGCGCACGAAGCTGCCATTGCTGAACTAAAACCTGGTGTTCGATTTAAAGATGTACATCTTAAAGCATGTAAAACCATAGCCGAAGGAATGAAACAAATGGGTTTCATGAAGGGTGATATGGATGAAGCTGTTCAGCAAGGTGCACATGCACTATTTTTCCAATGCGGACTAGGTCATATGATGGGCTTGGATGTTCATGACATGGAAAACCTTGGAGAAGTATATGTTGGTTACAATGGCGAAGCTAAAAGCACTCAATTTGGCTTAAAATCGTTACGTCTTGGAAGAGAACTGGAACCTGGTTTTGTGTTGACAATTGAACCTGGAATCTATTTTATCCCCGAATTGATTGATATGTGGAAAGCAGAAAAAAGGTTTGCTGATTTTATCAATTACGATAAAGTAGAACAATATAAAGATTTTGGAGGCTTAAGGAATGAGGAAGATTTCTTAATTACCAAAGACGGAGCTCGTCTTTTAGGTAAGCCTATTCCAAAAACCATTGAAGACGTTGAATCTCAAAGATCATAATTATACCAATACTACATTAAAATGAACTTTATTATTTCGTTCTTTCGAGTTTATGTTTCGTTAAAAAATATCACCGTAGCTTAGGCTATGCTTCAATTTTTTGCCTCACCTAAACCCAAAATATTCTAAATAATTTAAAGCTCATTTCAAAATAGAATTGGTATTAGTTTTTGTTTCCATCAGGAGGGTGAGAATATGTGATGCTCCCCTCCGCCATTCTTGAATCAATGCTAATACTAAATCATAAACAGATAGAAAACCTTATTTCACCAAGTGAGGTTCTCGAAGCAATAGAAAAGGCTTTCACTTTTTTTCATGAAGAAAATTTTGAAATGCCTGATAGAATGCATGCCCATTATAAGGACATCACCCTTTTGCTGATGCCTTGTTTCACAGATCATTTTTTCGGAACAAAGCTGGTTAGTGTAAATCCAAAAAATCCTGGCATAGGAAAACCTTCTATATATGGAAGTATGATCCTGAATGATGCTAAAAGTGGTGAACCTTTGGCTCTATTAAATGGAGCTGCATTAACAGCTATTAGAACAGGTGCTGTAGGTGCAACAGGAATTAAATACATTAGTAAAGAAACCTCTCAAACAGTGGGTCTTATAGGAACAGGAATACAGGGATTTACCCAAGCAATTTTTGCCTGTTCAGTACGTCCTGTAAAAAAAATCAATGTATTTGATTTAGATGAAAATAAACTGAAGGATTTTGTGACTCAACTTCAGAAACATTTGCCTTCAGTTGATATTTGTAGCTTAAAATCTTCGGAGGAGTTAGTAAGAGAATCTGAAATAATAATTTGTGCTACAAGTTCTGAAAAACCTGTTGTTCCAGATGATATAAAACTTTTGCAAAACAAATGTTTCGTCGGAATTGGATCATACAAACCAAACATGAGAGAATTCCCGGATAGTTTGTTTTCCTTAATTCAAAATGTTTGGGTAGATACTCCTTTTGCAGCAAAAGAAAGTGGTGATTTAGCAATACCACTTCAAAAGAAACTCCTGCAAGAAAATCAGGTGAAACCAATTAGCAATTTGGTTGCTAACGGCGAGTTTGACAAATCAGAAACGACCTTCTTTAAATCGGTTGGAATGGCATTGTTTGATATCGTTGTAGCTGAGTATCTGTATAAAAAAGCAATAAAAGAAAACATAGGAACTAACATCATACTCTAATCCAAAAACCATGAAAATTACTGATAACTGGAATTGGCAGCCACCAAAAGATTGGTTAAAAATCAAAACAATTGACCTTCACACCGGAGGAGAGCCATTAAGAGTTTTTACCAATGGACTTCCCGAAATAAAGGGCAATACCATTCTGGAAAAGAGAAGATTCTTTAGAGATAATTACGATTACATCAGAACAGGAACGATGTGGGAACCTCGCGGACATGCTGATATGTATGGAGCAATCATTACCGAAGCAACAACGAAAGATGGCGACTTTGGCACCTTTTTTCTTCACAACGAAGGCTACAGTACAATGTGTGGTCATGCAATGATTGCTTTGGTTACTCTTGTATTGGATACTGGTATGATTGTTCGCGATGAGCAAAATCCAATCGTTAAAATTGATGCTCCTCCAGGTCGAATAACTTGCCAGGCATTCAGAAAAAATGGAAAAGTTGAAAAGGTATCCTTCAAGAATGTTCCTTCGTTCATACCGTTGAAAGATCAAATTGTTGATGTTCCAGATATTGGAAAAGTAAAATATGATTTGGCATATGGTGGTGCTTTTTATGCATATGTTCAAGCCAGCGATTTAGGATTAAATTTAGATGGTAGCGATTATAATCGATTGATTGATTATGGCCGAAGAATTAAGCATGCTGTTGCTGATCAGCTTGACATTCTGCATCCAACAGAAAAAGATTTGAGTTTTTTGTATGGTACTATTTTTATTGGAGAACCTAAAAATCCAAATCACCACTCACGTAACGTATGCATTTTCGCCGATGGAGAAGTTGACAGATCGGCAACAGGATCTGGTGTTAGTGGACGAGCAGCAATTCACTTTGCAAAAGGTGAACTCCAGAAGGATGAAGAAATCATCATCGAAAGTATTCTGGGCAGCACGATGAGTGTGAAAGTAATTGAAACTTGCAATTATGAAGGCATGGAAGCAATCATTCCTGAAGTAAGCGGCACAGCATCTATTACTGGACAAAATGAGTTCTATTTCGACCCGAATGACCCATTGAAAGATGGATTTATATTTAGATAAAATATTACCAACTGATTAATAATACCGATTGTATAATGAAATGAGCCTTATTTTCGTTTCACTCGAAAGGCTCAACCATTATTACATCGGTATTATACCAAATAATCAATATAGCTCACTTCATTTTTAAAATGGTATAACTAAACAACTCAAATCTACGAATATGTTATTTCAAAAATTCAAATCAACTTTATTGATACTGTTTCTTTTTACAGGTTTGTCAGCTTGCATAGGGGCAAAGCCCAAAAGTCTCGAAGAGAGCCTGAAAGAATTATCAAATGTTACAATTGAAAAAATTCAGGGAGATACAAGCTATGCTGAATACTATGAATTGTATTTTACCCAACCTTTAGATCATGAAAATCCTGAAGCCGGGACATTTAAACAAAGAGTATTGCTTGGGCATCATGCGTTTGAAAAGCCAATGGTAGTAGAAATACAAGGATACAACATTTGGACTGAAAGAGCTGGTGAATTAAGCAAACTTTTAAATGCCAATCAATTGACCATAGAGCATCGCTTCTTCAAAAATTCGATGCCCGATAGTTTGAATTGGAAATATTTAAACATCAAACAAGCTGCTGCCGATCAGCATAAGGTAATACAAACATTAAAGAAAATATACAAGCAAAAGTGGATCACAACAGGTATTAGCAAAGGAGGACAAACTACAATATACCACCGTTTTTTCTACCCAAATGATGTGGATGTAAGTGTTCCATATGTTGCACCTCACAACCTGGCACGGGAAGATAAACGAATTCACAAACACTTGGCAACTGTTGGTAGCAAAGAATGCAGAGATCAAATTTATCAGTTTCAATTGGCTTGCTTTAAAAATAAGAAGCAACTTCTTCCAATGGCACAAGTTCATGCTGAAGAAAAAGGTTACTCCTTCTCAATGGGACTGGAAAAGGCATTGGATTTGACCATTCTTGAGTATTCTTTCGCTTTTTGGCAATGGGGAGGTACAAAATGCGAGGATATTCCTTCCCCTGATGCTAATTCGGAAGACTTATTTAATCACTTGGTTCGTGTATCTGGGATGGACTTTTTTGATAAAATCAGTTTGAAGCCAAGTTTGGCCTTCTATCACCAAGCACTAACAGAGATTGGAATGTACAGCTATGAAGTGGAGCCATTTAAACCATACATTCAGTACGAGCAAGAACTGACTTTTGATCATGTGTTTCCAAATGAACCTACCAGGGTGTTCAATGCTGAATCAATGCACAAGGTGAACAAATGGCTACAAACCGATGCTGAGAAAATGATGTTCATCTATGGTGAATGGGATACTTGGTCGGCTACAGCAGTTGACTTAAATGGAAATGAAAAATGTAAAAAGTTCATCAATCCAGAAGGTGCTCATGGAACCCGAATCAGAAGTTTTCCTCCCGAAATGAAAGAAGAAATTATCAAGACATTGGAAAAGTGGTTGGAAGTTTCAATTAATAATTAGTAATGAATAATTAAAACACTCCCCTTTCGTCCCCTCTCAAGAGGGGATTCAGAACTACAAAGTTTGTAGTAACCAGTCCCCCTTTGAAGGGGGAAAGAGGGGATGTAAAAAACAAAAACTCAATTAAGATGAAAAAACTAATCATATTAACAATTCTAACCTGCCTGATTTTACCCAAAAGTCATGCATGTACCGATATTGTAGCAGGAAAAAAAGCGACCGTTGATGGATCAGTAATCACTTCGCACACTTATGGTGGAAATGATACCAGGATTCGAGTGGTACATGGAAGAAAGTTTCCAGCGGGATCGAAAGCCCCTGTATATTATGGCCTGCAAGAAATAAATGGAGGTCTTGAAGAATATGGAGAGATACTTGGCTATGTTCCACAAGTTCAACAAACTTATACCTATTTTCATTCAGCCTACTCACACATGAATGAGTTTCAACTGGCTATTGCCGAAAGTACTCTGAGTCAGAAAAAAGAATTACAGGTTGACAAAGAATCTGGCAAGCAAATTATGACAGTAGAACAAGCTCAGATTTTCGCTTTACAAAGATGTAAAACAGCCCGTGAAGCAATAAAACTGATCACTTCTCTTATGGAAGAGTATGGATTTTTACCTTCTTGTGGTCCTGAATCGGAAGCTCTTTGTATTGCCGACCCTAACGAAGTTTGGGTTTTGGAAATTGTTGCTGTAGGTAAAGATTGGGACCCAAATTCAGGTGAGTCAGGAGCCATTTGGGCAGCCCAAAGAGTTCCGGATGATCACATTGCAATCGTTCCTAATTGGAGCATTATAAAGGAAATTGACTTAAGTCAACCAGACTGGTTTATGGCATCCAAAAATTATAAACAGGTGGCCATTGATCATGGATGGTATGATCCTAAATCGGGTAATCCGTTTATTTGGCAGGAAGCATATAGCCCAACTCTTCGTGAATGGTCGAGCGGAAGATTTTGGTTGTTCTTTTCAAAATATGCCCCAAATTTTAAGGATTGGCCAGATCGAAAATTAAGCGATCCTTTCACAGGACAAGATGCCTACCATCAATATGTTGAGGATATTTCGATGTATCCTTTTTCAATTAAACCAGAGAAAAAGATTTCTGTTCAGGATAT
>JAOARS010000116.1 GCA_025210415.1 Marinifilum sp.
GGCAAACCAGGGAGAAGCCGTTGTAAAACAACAGTCTGATTATTATCCTTTTGGGCTGAGGTTTGATGGGTATTTAAACAATGACAACAAGTATTTGTACAATGGCAAGGAGTTGCAGGATGAAACTGAATGGTATGATTATGGAGCCAGAATGTATGATGCTAGTTTGGGGAGGTGGCACTGTATAGACCCACAAGCAGAAAGGTATAGTTCCATGTCTCCATACAACTATGTGGCAAATAATCCTATGTTGCTCATTGATCCAAATGGTGAGGAAATTTGGATTTATTACAAAGATAAAGATGGTAATGAGCAAAAAATGCAATACACAGCAGGCATGGAGTATGACGGAGGTAATGAATTTGTTACAGCATCTGTAAAATACCTTAATCAGATGAATAGCACCGAAAATGGAGCTAAAGTTGTAGGGACATTATCGGATTCTGATAATGCATTCAACATGACAAATACTTTTGTAAAGAATAAAAAGGGTGAGAATATACAAGCTCTTGCTTTTAAAGGAGCTGAAGAAGGAGGAGGACAAATACACGCAGGAGAACTGTTAAATCAACCTGGTGCGGAACTTGCGAACTTGGAAAATACAGCTCATGAATTGTTTCATGGTTTCCAGCATGAAAATGGACAAGGAGGTGCATCAATATTTAACGAGGTTGAAGCAATGGTATATAGTCTTTCGGTAACAAATGAATATATGTTTGCATCAGGATCTTTTGGAGCAGGTTCTTCAACTGGGCTAGGTAAAGATAATACCCTTAATAGTCAGCATTACCAAGAGTCATTTCAAAAACTATTATATAGTACTTCTTTCCCTGGTAAATCATTTGTGTCAGCTGTTAAGCACTTTAAGTTAGGAGCAGCAAAAAACACTACTGGACTCTATAATAGATACCCATTGAGAAGAGCTAATCAGAAGAAATCATTACTTAAACAATTTTATCCATTAATAAAATAAAGGTATGTTTAGTATAATTATATTTTTTTTAGTCAGTTTTTTTGAACCTATTAATAGTTCCTCTATCAGTTGTACTAACAATCAGGTCTTTCATGAAAAACAACAAGATAATATTGTTGTGTGCGATACAAGCAAAATCTGTTTTTATGACAAAGAAGTTCAAGATACTTTGATAGGTAGAGGAGTAATACGAATTAGATTGTTTTCTAAAAAATGCAATGATATAAAGATCAAGGAAGGTCACTTGATATTTTTGCATATAAAATCAAAGATTAAAGGAGAAAATGTTTTAGAATACAGATATTTAGTTTTAGATGACTTGAATGCTGATGAAAGAAGAATGTTATTGGGTTATGAGAAAAGAATCTTATCCGTATTAAAAAAGAGAGGACTCTGTTGTTTGGGAGATGCAGAGTATTTAAATAGTGATAAGTTTGATTTTCCTCTTACATTTACCGTTGTCCCTCACTGATGCAAGTTTTAGCTTGCACTGTGTGTAAACTATAAGAAAATAAAGCCTACTTACATTAATGTGAGTAGGCTTTTTCATGTCAACTATATGTAACAAATGTGTACTATATGCTACTTATACGTAGTATGTTATTTTTCTTTAATTTAGAATGGTTCTACAAAGCAGCAATATTTTTATTAAAGAAATCTTTGAATTTAGCTTTAGTAAGCATGGTATCAATAATATTGAAAACCGTTTTTCCCAGATAGTCCGAGTTTGTATCCCCATATAGTCCCTCAGATGTCTCGAGTTTATACCGACTGCTAGTTCGAGTCTGTGACTTGGACTCTGTTATAGCAGAAAATAGAAAGGCAAAACATAACCCATTTGCACTAAAAATGTAAGTGGGTTTATTTTTTTGCCAGAATCTATCTTAAAAACGGCAATACCAATATTGAATACGCCTACGATGCCACAGGAATAAAACAGGAAAACCGTTTGCCAAATGGAGATAATTTGCAATATTTGGGTAATTTTGTTTACAACAAGGGTTCTTTGGAATATATTTTGAATGAGGAAGGGAAGCTGAATATAGGAACTGGCAGCAACACCTACCAGTTCTTTGTAAAAGATCATTTGGGCAACACACGCTTGAGCCTGAACGAAGATGGAGCGGTAGAGGAAGTAAACCATTACTATCCCTTTGGAATGAGAATGGCAATGGCCAACTCAAAGGAAGATGCCACTCAGAAATACCGTTACAATGGCAAGGAGTTACAGGATGAAACGGAGTGGTTGGATTATGGGGCCAGGATGTATGATCCTTCCTTGGGTAAATGGCATACCATAGATCCATTGGCTGAGAATTATTTAAGTCATAGTCCATATAATTACTGTATTAACAATCCGGTAAGGTTTATTGATCCGGATGGAAGAAAGGTAACAGAAACAGATAGTAGTTATAATATTACTGGAGATGATCGATATACTTATTTAGCTTACCTTCAACATATAAAGAGTGGATCAGGAAGTATGGATAATTTGTATTCAGCCTTAGGTAAAGCAGCTAAAAAGAACAAAGGAGAAGGTGGTGCATTTGAAATACTTTAGGAGAATTAAGTGCTAAAACTTTTAAGAAAGGTAGTGAAATGCCTTGGGTGACAACCGCAAAAGGAGAGATAGGTGAAAAAGAGATAGCGGGAGAAAAGAAGAATAATACTCAAATAATGGATTATTTACACACTACAGGTAGTTGGTGGCAAAATGATGAAACTCCTTGGTGTTCTGCTTTTTGTAATTGGACAATGAAAGAGAATGATATTGTTGGGACTAATAGTGCAAAAGCTTTATCATGGGATTCTTGGGGAAATTCTTTAACTAAACCTGCTATTGGGAGTATTGCTGTATTTAGTTATGGAAAAGGTCGAGGTCATGTTGGCTATGTCATTGGAAAAACATCATCAGGCTCATTGATTATTTTAGGAGGAAATCAAAGTAACTCTGTAAAATATTCAGTTTTTTCGACTAGTAAGATAAAGTCATATGTCTATCCATCTGGGTATATTGTAGCCCCATTCCAATATAACTTGCCTGTTTTGAACAAGAATTATGGAACTGCTAATTATAAATCAACTAGATAAGTATGAGAAATATAGTATTAGTTTTATCAATGTTTGTGTTAATGAGTTGTTCTAGTAATGCTCAACAAAATTGTAACTTGTCTTCTATATCTAAAGAGAATAAACTTTTAGGAAAAGAAATCTTTTTTTGTGAATCCAATTCGTTATTGCAAGTTTTAGGTGTAAAATTTAAAACAGAGGATGAATTAGAGTTTACACTGATTGTTTTCAACAAAAGTAAAAATAAGAGAAGTGAGCTTAGTGGTGTTGCCAGAATGAATGAAGGAGATATGGAATTTGATGAAGATGAGAATGGAGAAAGTTATCCTGTTAATGAATATTTTTATAAGAAGGATTGTTGGTTGTCAATAAGAATTGATGCGGATAATCAGAATAAGTTAAGGATAATATCGGCAGATTGTGAAAAGTATGAATCAAAAGAAACTCCATTTACCTCAGATCAGATCCTAATAAAAAAAGATTAATCTCTACAGGTTAATAATATAAGCCCAACGCTTTTCATTAAGCGTTGGGTTTTTTGCATTTATAAAGTCGCAATATTTTTATTAAAGAAGTCTTTGAACTTTTTGTTGGTAAGTATCTTGTCAATAATCCTGAAAACGGTTTGTTTGTCTTCTTCATCCAGTTCCTGGATCAACCTCATTTGCTCCACTACCGTTTTGTCTTCCATTATTACTTCCTTTGGTATGTTGCCGTCATAGTTTAAAATCTGGTCGGTGGTCATGTTAAAGAGCTGAGCCATTTTTTGGAGTCCATACAGTCCAAACTTGCACTAATTACAGATTCGCAATCCCAAATTGCATTCTGAAATCATATTTGAACATTCTGAAATGCCAAATTAATACACTGAAATCCCACTTGAGCATTCTGAAATCATAAATCAAGAGGAAGAAATCACAAAATAGCATTCTGAAATGGCAAAATACCATTCTGAAATCATA
>JAOARS010000117.1 GCA_025210415.1 Marinifilum sp.
AGATATTAAAACGGCTCTTGCTAATGCAAAAAAAGAAGGCAAACATGTTTTAATTCAAGTTGGAGGTAATTGGTGTCCTTGGTGTATAAAAATGCACAAATACCTTAACAATCAAGAAGAAATAAATAAACTTCTTAATGACAACTATATATTTTTAGAGCTTAATTCCAGCAAGGAAAACAAAAATGAAGAAGTGCTAAAAAGTCTGGGATTTCCTCAAAGGTTTGGATTTCCTGTAATGGTAGTTTTAAATGCTAACGGCGAAAGAATTCATACACAAAATACAGGGAACCTGGAAAAGGATAAAGCATATGATTTTGATCGAGTTAAGTCGTTCCTGTACAACTGGCGTCCGGATGCTTTACATGCTGAGAATTACTAATAATTGTTAATTTCAGGGTAATATTGGACTATGAACTCCGATTTTATTTGATTAAAGAAATAATTGTACTTTCTTTGTATCGAATTTAAGAGAATTTTAATTTGGAAAATAACACTAATAAAAAATATTATGAGTATTTCAAAAGATAAAATGGTTTCAGTTATTTATGAATTAAAAACTGATCCAGCTGGTGAAATTATCGAAAAAGCAGTTAACGAAACTCCATTGACTTTCTTGTGTGGTGCAGGACAAATGCTTGAAAAATTTGAAGCAAACCTAATGGGATTAACAGTAGGGGAATCTTTCGATTTTAAATTGGAAACAGCAGAAGCTTATGGTGAGGCTTCAGAACAAGCTGTTATCGATCTTCCAAAGAATATTTTCGAAGTAAACGGAGAGTTTGATGCTGAAATGATTAAAGAAGGTAATGTAGTTCCTATGCAAGATAGTTCTGGCCGCAGAATGAATGGTATTGTATTGGAAGTTGCAGATTCAACTGTTAAAATGGACTTTAACCACCCATTGGCTGGTGACGATCTTTATTTCAAAGGTGAAGTTATCGAAGTTAGAGACGCTACAGAAGAAGAAATGAAAGCTGCTTATGCACCTCAGGGAGGTTGCGATTCAGGTAGCTGCGGTAGTGGTTGCTCTTGTTAATAAGAGTTTAAAAATATATTAAGCCCGAAAGCCAATTGGTTTTCGGGCTTTGTTTTTTTAATACATACAATTACCTTTAGCGTTCAATAAAAATTAGCTATATGTGGAAAAGATTACCTCTCTATGTTAAAATATTAATTGGAATGGCACTAGGTATAATTGCCGGAATGCTTGCCGTTTATTTTGGATTAACCAAATTTACTACCGATTGGATAAAACCTTGGGGAGTTATATTTCTAAACCTGCTAAAGCTAATTGCAGTCCCACTGATTTTTGTATCCTTGGTTAAAGGAATTTCAAGTCTTTCAAACATTTCAAAGCTTTCACGCATAGGAATAAAAACGATCTTACTTTATGTAATTTCTACCGTTATTGCTGTAAGTTTTGGTCTTTTATTGGTGAATAATTTTGAGCCGGGGAATACTTTTCCTGAGCACAAAAAAACAGAACTTCAGGAGAGGTTTGGATCTGCCATAAGTTTAAAGAAAGATCAGGCAGATTATATAAAAGAAGAATCACCACTTCAATTTTTAGTTGATGTAGTTCCTGATAATTTCTTTAAGGCAGCCACCGATAATACCAAAATGCTGCAAATCATCTTCTTTGCGATTCTTTTTGGCATAGCAATGGTAATTCTCGAAGAAAAAAAAGTGAAAGTGGTAAAAGATTTTTTTGATGGAATCGATTCAATTATACTCAAAATAATAGATATCATTATGCTGTTTGCTCCATATGGAGTTTTTGCACTTATTGCAGGATTAATTGTTGATTTTTCGGGGGATGCAGATTTATTTACAGCATTGGGCTGGTATGCCATAACAGTTGTTGCAGGTTTGCTCATCATGATATTTATAATATATCCACTGTTCCTCAGAATTTTTACACCAATTAAATATACCGACTTTTATAAGTCGATATCACCTGCGCAATTGCTAGCTTTCTCAACCAGTTCCAGTGCAGCAACTTTGCCGGTTACAATGGAATGTGTAGAAAATAAAATGGGAGTTTCTAACGAGGTTGCAAGCTTTGTACTTCCGGTTGGCGTAACGATTAATATGGATGGAACAAGTTGTTATCAGGCCATTGCTGCTGTTTTTATTGCTCAGGTATTTGGTGTGCCGCTGGATATTTACGATCAATTATTAATTGTAGTAACAGCTACATTGGCTTCTATAGGTACGCCAGGTGTTCCCGGAGGAAGTATCGTTATGCTGATAATCGTTTTAACATCAGTTGGTATACCTATCGAAGGACTTGCTCTGATTTTGGGTATTGACAGGCCTTTGGATATGCTAAGAACAGTTGTTAATGTTACCGGAGATGCAACAGTTTCTACAATTGTTGCTAAAACCGAAGGAAAATTGAATCATAACCCTCAGGTAATTTCTAAAAAAGTAAGATCTTAAATTTTGTCATTATTCAGAAAATAACTTTTTGTTTAAACTTTTTTTGTTTTTCATGAACAAAAGTTAATTGCGTTTGTTTCCTGATTGAACCATTAAAAAAAAATGACATGAATTTCAGGAATTACAAATTTAGTTTAGGACTTTTTCTCCTAATGATCGCAGCAATCATTAATGTATCATGCGAAGACGATGATGACACCCCACAACCAATGCCTGTAAAAAACATAGTAGACATTGTTGTTGGAAACGATAACTTTTCAATATTGGAAGCAGCTTTAATAAAGGCCGATTTGGTTGATGCCCTCAATGCCAACGGACCTTTTACAGTATTTGCCCCAACAAATGCAGCTTTTGAGCAATTATTAAAAGATTTGGGAGTTTCGGGCTTAGACGATTTATCAGCAGAAGCACTTACGCCGATATTATTATATCACGTATTGGGCATACAAGCTAAATCAACTGATTTAAAGGATGGCTATGTAGCTACTTTAAGCACTTTCACGCCCGGAGACTTTCCAATCAATCTATTAATTAGTCTTGATTCAGGTGTTAAGCTAAACTCAAGTGCTAATGTTACCACAGCAGATGTAATGGCTTCAAATGGTGTTATTCATATCATCGATGAAGTTTTACTTCCGCCTGACGTAGTTGATATCGCAATAGCAAACGCCACCTTTTCACATTTGGTAGATGCAGTTATTAAAGCTGATTTGGTTGACGCATTAAGAGGTGATGGCCCCTTTACAATATTTGCACCAACCGATGCTGCATTCGAAGCTCTCTTTACTGATTTAGGAATATCAGGCATTGAAGATTTAACAGCAGAAGATCTTACTCCAATTCTTACCTACCACGTTGTTTCAGGAAATGTCAGAGCTGCTAATGTAAGCACAGGAACTGTTCCAACTCTTAATACTGAAGCAGATATAGAGATTAATGTCGATGGCAGTGGAGTTGTATTAAACGGATCGACTAACGTTATTGCTACTGATGTACAAGGAACCAATGGAGTAGTTCATGTAATCGACAAGGTCTTACTTCCGGAAGCTGAGGAAGAAGAACAATCAATTGCAGATATAGCTTCGGCAAATAACGATTTTTCGAGCCTTGTTGCTGCTTTAGCAAAAGCTGATCTTGTTGAAACAATGGATGGAGAAGGTAGTTTTACCGTTTTTGCCCCAACAAATCAAGCATTTCAAGATTTATTTAACGAATTGGGCGTATCAGGGATTCAAGATTTATCAAAAGACGATTTAATTCAAATTCTTCTTTATCATGTTCTGGGCAGTAAAGTAATGTCAGCAGATATTAGCCCTGGCTACGTGGAAACTTTGGCAACAAACAGTCCGGATATGGATCCGGTTACATTAAGAATTGATCTTAATGATGGTGTAAAATTGAATAAGGAAACGATGGTAACATCTGCCGATATTGAAGCATTCAATGGGGTAATCCATGTTATTGATAAAGTTCTTTTACCACCTAATGTAGTAGATATAGCAATTGCAAATGATAGTTTTGAACATCTTGTAGCTGCAGTTGTAAAAGCTGATTTAGCTGGAACTTTAAGCGGAGACGGGCCTTTTACAATTTTTGCACCAACTGATGCAGCTTTCGAAGCATTATTCACTGATTTAGGCGTAAATGGTATCGATGATTTAAGCGCTGAAACCTTAGAGCCAATATTGCTGTATCATGTAGTATCAGGAAACGTAAGGTCTGATGAAGTATCAACAGGAATGGTAGCAACTTTAAATGAAACAAATAAACTGGATATTGATACCAGTTCCGGAGTTGTTATCAATGGAAATACAAATGTTACTGCCACTGATGTGCAGGGAACCAATGGCGTTATTCATGTAATTGATAAGGTTTTATTACCTGAATAATGAGCTTTAAATTGATATTAAAACCTGCACTTGCTGCAGGTTTTAGTTTTTTTGTTTAGATTTAGCAGTATGTATAATCGAGTCGATTGCCTTAATCTTCTCACCAACAATTTTTCAATATGAGTAAATATTCCATAAAAGATTTAGAAAAAATTACGGGAGTAAAAGCTCACACCATTAGAATATGGGAAAGAAGATATGGCATTATCGAACCCGAAAGAACAGAGACTAATATCAGGTTTTATTCGAACAGTGATTTAAGAAAACTGCTTAACATTTCGATGCTAAATGCTTCTGGCATTAAAATATCGCATTTGGCAAAAATGAGTAGTATTGATTTGGAAGCTAAAATTTTAGAACTATCCCGATCTAGTAAAAATATTGGTTTTCACATAGAAAAACTAACGCTTGCAACAGTTAATTTTAATGAAGATTTGTTTGAATCAATCCTATCAAAATGCATTTTAGAAAGTGGGATGGAACCCACTATTACTGAAGTGCTATTTCCATTTTTTGAGAGAATTGGAATACTTTGGCAAGTAGGCTCCATTAGTCCGGCGCAAGAACACTTTATATCTAACCTGATAAGGCAAAAATTATTTGCTTCAATCGATTCTTTATCAGGCAAATCATTGGAAAATGCTTCAAAAGTATTAATATATTTAAAAGAAGGAGAGTTGCATGAGGTAGGAATACTATTCTATAATTATATCTTACGCAGAAATGGATACAGTACTTTGTATCTGGGACAAGATCTCCCTTTTAAAGATCTGATCAGTGCTGTAAACGATTATCAACCCGATTATATTTTAAGTTCTTTTATTTCTCCAATTAAACAGGAGGAAATCAATTCTTATCTATCTAACATGGTAGAATCTTTTACCAATAGCGAAATTTTAATAACGGGATTGCAGCTAAAACAAAATGGTATAAACATTCCTAAACAAGTAAAACTTGTTACATCACCGGAAAGGTTTAAAGAGATACTTCAACTGAAATAAAATCAGACTTTTTAGTCTTATTTATACAACCTACTTAAATAAACCTAAAAGCCTTACAAATAGATGTTTGTGGGCTTTTCTTATTTAGATTTGTATTGCATTTTCTATTTTCATGATTTTACACTATTGATTTTTGTCTAACTTTTTTGTAAATTTATTAGACAAAACAGAAAAAGATACAATCATGACAACAATAGAATTTAATAAGACAATCGTTAATCTGGAAGAGCAACTAAGAGTATATGCATATCGATTAACAAACAACAGGGAAGATGCTCTGGATTTATGCCAGGAAACCATGTTAAAAGCTTTTTTATACAGGGCAAAATTTACTCATAACAATCTAAAAGCATGGTTATATACAATCATGAAAAACTTATTTATTAATGCTTATCGCAAAAGAATAAAGCAGAGAGAATGGATTGCACACGAAACCAATCACAATATGGGAAAAGTGAATGTAAGTTTTGATAATCCCTATTCCACGCAAAACTATAAGGATATCATGAAAGAATTAGATCGCCTTGAGGATTCCCTTAAAACACCATTTAAAATGTTCTTAGAAGGCTTTAAATACAGAGAAATTGCCGAATATGCAAATTTGCCTATCGGAACGATTAAAAGTCGAATTTTCCAGGGACGTAAAATTCTTGCACAACAATTGGTCGATCACTCATAAGAACAAGTGGATTATATAAGTTTTATTGGTTTTTAAATGAAAATTTATCGGGGTTTATTACCTTTGCTTTTAATAGAAGGGAAAAACCCCGATTTATTCATCAAAAAATTTAAAGATGGCTAGTAGAAGACGCTTAAAAAAAGACATTGACTACCTTTGTTTTGAAGTAATTTCAGATTGCTATAACTACAATTACCTGCACCCGGAAAAAAAGGAGCAAGTAATGGATATCATTAAAGATACTATTATTGCCAGAAATAATTTAATTGCCAGAGTCAATCATCCTGATGGCAAGGATAACCCTAAAATGGTTAAAGCTCATTACAAAGCAATATTTAACGATTTAATTAAGAATGTTGACGAATCGTTTACCAAGTTAAGCACCTTAATTAAGGAAAAATAATATCCCGAATAAGATATTTTAATAGCTTTGCATTTTGCAAAGCTTTTTTTATGCCTACTGAAAAAATAGTACATATTAAAGAAATAGGTGAAATCAGCCTTAGAAAAGATAAGCGGTTCAAAAGGTTATCAATTCGGATGGCTCCAACAAAAGGAATTTGGATTAACCTTCCGTTTGGTGTATCATATGATGAAGGCATACAATTTGCCATCGAAAACAAATCCTGGATTCTTCAAGCAAAACACAAAAAAGAAGAAAAAGAAAATCAGCAAATTACTTTTAATTCCGATACAAAATTCAGAACAAAGTACCATGAACTTAAAATAAGGTCAGGTAACACAAAAACTTATTCTTCAAGGTTAAACAATGGTTTTCTTGAAGTAATTTATCCGCAAGAAGTAGATGTTGAAAATGAAGAGTTCCAAACATTCATTAGGGAATCGATTATTGAGACCTTAAGACGAGAAGCCAAATATTATCTTCCCAAAAGATTAGCATTTCTAGCAAAGAAATATGGCTTTATTTATAAATCTGTGCAGGTGAAAAATACCAAAAGCAGGTGGGGCTCATGCTCTCATGACAATAAAATTAACCTGAGTTTGCAATTAATGCGATTGCCTGAAGAGCTTTCTGATATGGTAATATTACATGAACTGTGTCATACTAAAATTAAAAACCACTCCAGCGATTTTTGGGAATTACTGTCTAAACATTGTCCCAATCTTCAGGCGAAGAAAAATCAGATAAAAAAATATTCCCTAAACATCATATAATGAGCAAGGAAATCTATATTGTAATTGGCTTATGTGTTTTCGCATTTCTTTTGGGAGGAAGATTAAAAAAATCCCTAAAATCCAAAAATAAAAAACAAACTAAAAAGAGAAAGGAACTCTCGTCAACTCAAATAAAGCTACGTCGAATTTTTACAATAGCAATGCTAATTTTGGTATTCGGTTTGCTAATCTTTATGATTCCCGCATTGTCGAGAGACATATTAACCTCTAACGGAAATGTTACAGAGAACCTTATTCTTAGAATATTAATTGTAGGATTCTCTATTTATATACTCTTCATGGGATATATTAAACTCAAAAACTCAAACAAGTAGATATTTAATGTGAGTTTGATCTAACCCTAAACAGTAAGTAGTTATAATAGAATTAGTTTTCCCATTAAGAATTAAAAAAATATTAAGATTCAATTCAAGGCACAAGTATCAAGAAAAATGTCATTTATGTCTTGTGTCTCGATACTTTTTGATTAAATCCAATAAACAACCGAGTAATAAAGCCTTCAGTCAATTTCTTACATCTCGAACTCATGGTATTTAAAATATCTTCTATTTTTCATGAATTATTATTCGGCAATAAATTAACCTCAATTAGCTGAATTATAGAGTATTCGTGGAAATTCAATGTAATTTTAAGCTTCTTAGAATGTGATATTTGTAAACTTACAATAAAATGGGATTTAAAATTTAAACAATGCTTAGTTTGCATATTACAAGAATCAATTTTTACTCAAAATTAATTTACATTATTAAATCTCAATTGTAAAAACTTTCATTTACATATGTGACTCACTCTAATTCCTGACTTGTTTCCATCCGTAACCAAAATTGAGGTGTTCTTTTTACTGTGAACACATCAAGTATTTACAGTAGTAATAGGAATTTTTGTTGTTCAAAGTTAATTTTTAAATCTGTAACATTATACCTGTTTAATATTTTTTAAGTTCTGATAACCTGTAGTTTAATGTGTTTAAGTTAATTGAAACTTTAATATAAGTGTATACAGTGTTGAAATATTGGCGCAAAATTTAATATTAATGTAAATTTTTTACATTTTATTATCTTATTATCAGTATTTTAATGAATTTATATGAAGTGTTTATACAACTTTTTTTAAGGAAAATTAGAAAATATTGTAAATTTTATCTATATTCAAGTTGATCACTAATGTAAATCAATATAAACAACTAACAATAAGAGGTTTATTAATATTTCCATCAAAGTAATACGCAATAATGAAAAGTTTTAGCTTGTTACAAGATTTACTGTGAAGATTTCACTTCCTATCCTTAATTAATCTATGTATTGCTATTCAGTAGAATTATAAAGTTACAACTGTATATTACAAGAGTAAACTTACATTCCTAACTCCATCTTCATATACTGTTACATATGTAAATCACAAAAGTAAAACTTTATACTCTCCTTATTTTGACTTTTGTAAATTTAATTTTACCTTTGTAGCAATGGATTTAATTAACATCTGTAAAATATTTAGATATGAAAGATAGAATCGTTCAACTAATAAACAACGAAGGTTTAAGCTCTTCTAAATTTGCGGATACAATTGGTGTTCAACGCTCAAGTATATCTCATATTCTATCAGGAAGAAATAAGCCAAGCCTTGATTTTGTACAAAAAATAAAATATTCCTTCCCTCATGTAAACATCGATTGGATAATATTTGGAGAAGGTGAAATGTATAAAACAAAAGAGCCTGCCAAATTATTCGATAATGAAATGATTCAGTTTGAAAAAGAAGAAGAAACGCCTAATACAAGCTCTCAACCACCAAAGCTAAAGAAAGAATCAGCATCTAAGCCCATTAATCAGCCGGAATCCTTCCCGGAAATGAACAGCTTCGTTCCAGGTAAACAAATAGAAAAGGTAGTTGTATTTTATACCGATAAAACTTTTAGGGAATACAACCCATCTTAAATATTTTTTGAATTATCTTTGCCTGGATTTATTCTTAACAGATATAATATTGCTAGGCACCATGAAAAAATTAGTACAAGACTTTAAAGTACTACAAAGAAAAGAGCTGAACGATGATCATTTTGTGCTGGATGTTAAGGCATTAGAGCCGCTTCCTGAAATACATCCGGGACAATTTGTAAACGTTTTGGTAAAAGATTCAAACACTACCTTCCTTAGAAGACCTTTATCCATCCATTTTGTAGATTATGAGCGCAATACAATAAGCTTATACATCAAAAAAATTGGTGATGGTACCAAAAAACTAGGAGAGCTAAAAGAAGGTGATTCACTAAACATTGTTTATCCATTGGGTAATCAATATTCCATTCCAAATAATTCCAATACATTGCTTGTTGGTGGTGGTTGTGGTGTAGCACCCCTGCTATACCTTGCCAAACATCTAAAAGAAGCAGGCAACAATGTTACCACTTTATTAGGCGTTCGGTCGGAAAAAGATGCTGTAGAACTTGATGCTTATAAGGAATATGGTAACATTCTGGTTAGTACCGAAGATGGATCTTTTGGCGAAAAAGGATACCCGACACAACACTCTGTCTTAAAAAAGGAAAACTTCGATTTTGTGTTTACATGCGGGCCAGAGCCAATGATGAAAGCTGTAGCTGCCTATTCCGAGCAAAAAGATATTCCATGCGAAGTTTCTCTTGAAAACACGATGGCATGTGGTTTTGGAGCTTGCTTATGCTGCGTAACTGAAACAACCGAAGGTAATAAATGTACTTGTACCGAAGGACCGGTATTCAATATAAACGATCTGAAATGGTAAATTTAGGAGTAAAACTTAAAGATCTAAGCTTAAAAAATCCGGTAATGACCGCTTCCGGAACCTTCGGTTTTGGTGAAGAATTCGAAGATTTTATCGATTTAAGCAACTTAGGAGGTATTTTGGTGAAAGGCACCACCAGGCATCACCGCGAAGGAAATTCTTATCCCAGAATGGCTGAAACACCATCGGGCATGCTTAATGCAGTAGGGTTGCAAAACAAGGGAGTTGAAAATTTCTGCAACGAAATTTATCCACGAATTAAGCATTACAACACCAATATTCTGGTAAATGTTTCTGGATCGATAATCGAAGATTATGTGGAAACAGCCGCTATGATTAACGAATTGGATCACATTCCGGCTATTGAGCTGAATATCTCTTGCCCAAATGTAAAAGAAGGTGGAATGGCATTCGGAACCAACTGCGATTCGGCAGCTTCGGTTGTAAAAGAGGTGCGAAAAGTGTATAAAAAGCACTTAATGGTGAAATTATCACCTAATGTGACTGACATTACTGAAATTGCTAAAACTGTGGAGGCCGAAGGAGCTGATTCGGTATCATTAATTAATACTCTATTGGGTATGGCAATTGATGCAGAAACCAGAAAGCCACTACTTTCAACCATTACAGGAGGTTTATCAGGCCCAGCTGTTAAGCCAATAGCTTTAAGAATGGTATGGCAAGTATTTAATGCAGTTAACATTCCTATAGTTGGTTTGGGTGGAATAATGAATGCCAAAGATGCCATTGAATTTATTCTTGCTGGTGCTACAGCAATTCAAATAGGAACAGCAAACTTTATCGACCCACAGGTTACAGAAAAAGTAGTTGTGGGAATTGAAGACTATATGAAACGTCACAACATTCAAGATATCAATGATTTAATTGGAGCTTTGCACATTCAGTAATTCAAAGATAATAATTAAAGATTTTTTTCTTTAATGGAAATTTAATGAGTTTACATTTGTAATTACATCTGTAAACTCATTCTTTTTTGATTCGATTTAATTCGACAAGTACAACGCAATAACTTAACCTATTTATACTATAAAACAGCATGTTACAGGGGCACGGCGACGATGGATACAAATATAAACAGGAAATTAAAGCGAATTTTAGCACCAATGTTTGGTATGGTGGTTATTCAGAGGAGTTAAAAAATTATTTAATTAGCAACTGGAATACGATAGATTCCTACCCTGAAGCATCAGCTGAGAGCTTTATTAGCGTATTGGCCAAAGATCTTTGTGTTGATGCAAACATGTTACTTGCTGTAAACGGTGCAACCGAAGCCTTTTATCTCATAGCACAATGCTTTAATAATAACAGCTCTACCATTGTTATTCCTACATTCTCAGAATACGAAGATGCTTGCAGAATTAATAAGCACAAACTGCATTTTATAAACTGGAAAGATTTATCCTCTTCTACCAGCTTTGATTCGGAACTTGTTTGGATCTGCAATCCCAATAATCCAACTGGCGATGTTTTATTGCAAAACGAACTGGAAATTCTCCTTCGAAATCATTCCGACTCTATTTTTATAATCGACGAAGCCTATATAGATTTTACCGATTCAATTTCATCTTCTATAGATCTGATCAAAAATCATCAAAATCTAATCATCGTAAAATCTTTGACAAAAAATTTCGCAATTCCCGGCCTGAGATTGGGATATTTAATCGCAAACAAGATATTGGTACAGAAAATCGAATTCTACAAAGCTCCCTGGACAGTAAATTCACTGGCTATTGAGGCCGGAAAATACTTAATTCAACACAAAAATGACATTTTACCACCTGTAAAGCATTATAAATCAAGTACAGAAAAATTCATCAAAAATTTAAATCAAATTTCAGGACTCAAAATTCATGCTACAAAAACATCCTACTTTTTAATCGAACTAGAAAAAAGAAACTCAACAGAACTAAAAAACTATTTAATTTCAGAATTTGGCCTCCTAATTCGCGATGCAAAAAATTTTCGTGGCCTGAATTCTTCCTATATTCGCGTAGCCACTTTAAGCGAAGAGAAAAATCAATTGCTAATTGATGCATTACAAAAATGGAGCAAGTTAAGCTAATTATATTACCCCTTCTTATCGGATATATTTTAGATCTTATTTTTGGAGATCCTAGAAAATTACCTCACCCAATTGTTGGTTTTGGAAATTCAATATCAGTTTTTACTACATTACTAAATAAAGGAAAACATCGGTTCATTAAAGGAACGATCATGTGTTTGTTTCTGGCATCATCAGTATTTATGGTATTCTACATGGTATCGCGATTACTATTACAACTTAATGAATATGCACACCTTACCTTTACAGCAATATTTGTTTTCTATGGTTTGGCCAACAAAAGTTTACTACAGGAAGGAATTGAAGTATTTCGCCATTTAAATACGATGGGGTTGGCAGCCGGACGCAAAAGATTGTCCTGGATTGTTGGCCGCGATACTTCTCAATTGTCCGGACAGGAAATCAGGTTGGCTGTATTCGAAACCTTATCGGAAAATCTGTCAGATGGTGTTGTTGCTCCTTTATTTTATTACGCAATTGGCGGAATACCAGGCATGATGTGTTATAAAATGATTAATACAATGGATTCCATGATTGGCTACAAAAACGAAAAATACATCCTGTTTGGTAGGTTTGCTGCTCGTTTTGATGATGTCGTTAATTTTATTCCTGCAAGAATTACTGCTTTACTGATGGCCTTGGTAACTTTTAATTACCGTTCGATAAAATTTATTTTTAAATATGGTAAAGCACATACAAGCCCGAATGCAGGATATCCCGAATCAGCTTTAGCAGGTATTTTAAATTGTCGATTTGGTGGCCCGCATGATTATGGAGGCGTTAGTGTTCACAAACCATATATTGGAGAAAATAATCGAATCTTAAAAAACAAAGAAATCAATAAAGTCAGGTATATCAACCATGCAGTTTGCTTCGTTAGTATCCTAATCATTATTGTATGCTATTTATCATGAAATAATCTGTTTTAAAAAAGAATAAAAATATTCTTGTCAGAATTATAAATTTGTAAATTCACCGTACCAAATAATTCTTATACAATATCTACAAAAAGCTATGATTCATCTAATTACAGGAGGACAAAGGTCAGGGAAAAGTGAATATGCCGAAAAATTGATTTTAAGCAAAACCTCGCAACCTGTATATATGGCCACATCTCGGATTTGGGATGACAATCATAGAAAAAGAATTGAAGTCCATAAAGCCCGCCGTGGAAATCATTGGTTAAATATCGAAGAAGAGAAATTTTTAAGCAAACATGATGTAAATGGTAAGGTAGTGTTGCTCGATTGCATTACCCTTTGGCTGAATAACTTCTTTTTCGATAACGAAAACGATGATGACAAAACCATAAAACAAGCCAAAGATGAACTGGATAAAATCTTTACACAGAATTGCGATTGGATTATCGTGACCAACGAATTAGGCTTGGGAGGACATCCAGACAACGAAATGGCTATGCGTTTTAATGATGTACAAGGGATTATTAACCAATACATTGCAGCTAGAGCTGATATTGTTAGCATGGTAATATCGGGAATTCCACTTGAAATAAAGAACACACTATAATAAACTACTAACTGAAACGAACATGAACAAATTTCTTACAATTGGTGTATTTTTATTTGCATTATTATTAGTGAACTATTCGTGTAAAAGAGTTGAAACCAAAGCTGAACAAAGAATTAAAGTTGGAGTATTCGATAAAAATGGCGATAGCCCCTGGTGTATTGCCGATGCTATGGAAGCCCTAAAAATTGATCCAAAAATTGATTGCGAAGTAATTCGTGCAAGTCAAATCGTATCCGATGAAATACTTGATTTCGATGCCATTGTTTTTCCTGGTGGAAGTGGAAGAAGCGAAACCA
>JAOARS010000118.1 GCA_025210415.1 Marinifilum sp.
TTCTTTGGCTGCAACTGGTGTAATGCACTTGGAAGGCTCTTCAATAACCAGAGGAATAAACTCTCTGGTAACTTCACTGTTTTTCTTAAACTTCCTTTGCCAATAGTAAAAGGATGAAACTACAATATCCTGGTTGGAACAAAAATCATGTACGCTTAGTCCTGATTCTTTATACTCTTTATGAAGCTTATCAAAAGCATGTGGATTCATTTTTCTCATTTCCTTTTTTGTGCAAATCTATAGTGCACTAAAAAAGTAATCAAGATGTGCTACGCCGATGGCTTACCGCTAACTTAAGAAATCATTTCCTAATTATATTTATTGTGATATCATATCTGGCCAATCTTATTAGTACTCAGAATAGAAAATTACATAACTTATTTAAACAATATGTAAAGGTATAGATATAATAAGATTCTTTTTCTAATTCAATTCTTTCAGACCAGTAAAATTCTTTAGATTTTCATTTTACTATCCTATTCAAGTCAGATATAATGATTTATAGTTTGCATAGTCATGAGATTCATTATAGTAATGCCTCACATAAAATTTCCACCGGATGTTTTGCTTCTTTGCCTGTTCCATCCAAAATTTGTTGTCTACAACTTGTGCCCGGGGCAGAAATCAAAGTTTGTTCCTTAGCTTTCCTTACAAAGGGAAACAACACCTGCTCTCCCATTTTCATGGATAATTCATAGTGTTTTTTCTCATATCCAAAAGCTCCAGCCATTCCACAACAACCTGAAGGGATCATTTCAACCTCAAAGTTTTCCGGCAAGGATAAAATTTCCTTGGAAGCTTCAACGGATGCCAACGATTTCTGATGACAGTGACCATGCAAAAATATTTTTCGGTGTTCAGTTGAGAATTGCTCTTTAGAAATGTTTCCCTTTTTAATCTCATTAAGAAGGAACTCGTCAAATAATAGCGAACTGCTTGCCAATATCTTTGCACTTTCTTTCAAGTGTTCATCTGTCAAGTCAGGATATTCATCTCTAAATGACAAGATGCATGAAGGTTCTATTCCAACCAAAGGTTCACTTTCAGAAACAATATCCTTCAATCGTTCTACATTCTTATTAGCTATTTTTTTTGCTTTTTTAAGTAAGCCCTTAGATAAAGCTGTTCTTCCACTTTCAAAATGATCCGGAATCACCACTTCATATCCCAATTTTGAAAGTAACTCAATAAACTTTATTCCTATTTCTGCTTCCATATGGTTTGTGAACTCATCAGCAAACAGATAAACTCTACCATTCTTATGCTCCCTATCAACTTCTGGCAAGCTTTTAATATAAGATCGCAATGTCATTTTGGATAAAGCAGGCAAAGCACGTTGAGGTGCAAAATTTAATAACCGCTTTAGCAGTAATGATGTGAATTTATTTCTTACAACAAGGTTGTACAAGAAAGGAATTTTTGAAAAATATGCCTGAATATCCGGTAATGTTGCCACCAACCAGGTTCTTATTCCTACCGAATTTTCATCATAATAGTGTTGCATGAACTCCGCCTTTAACCTGGTCATGTCAACATTTGAAGGACATTCAGATTTGCAGGCTTTGCAAGAAACGCATAATTCCAAAGCCTCAAGAATTTCCGGCTGTGAAAATAACTTGTCTCCTCTTGGTCTCGATAGTAATTCTCTTAAAACGTTGGCTCTGGCACGTGTTGTATTCTTTTCATCTCCTGTTGCACGATAGGAAGGACACATTGTACCTCCAAAGGCAATTGACTTACGACAATCTCCGGAACCATTACATTGCTCAATTGCTGACAGCCATCCCTTTTGGCTTGAATAGTCAAAATAGGTTTCAACCTCAATATCTCTATACTCTCCATCATATCTCAGTGATGTATTCATTTTTGGCGTATGCACAATCTTGTTAGGGTTTAAGATCCCCTTTGGATCAAAAACTTCTTTGACATCACACATAAGATTGTAGACCTTATCACCAAACATCAAAGGGATGAACTCCCCCCTTAATCTTCCATCACCGTGCTCACCACTCAATGAACCTCTGTATTTTTTAACGAGTAATGCTGTTTCCCTGGCAACTGTATGAAAAAGTTCTATATCCTTTTTCTTTTTCAGATCCAAAATAGGCCTCAAATGAAGCTCTCCGGTACCAATATGAGCATGATAAACACATGATAGGTCGTACTTCTCCATTAGTTGTTTAAAATCCTTCATATAAGCTGGTAGTTTTTCCGGAACCACAGCTGTATCTTCAATTTCAGAAACAGGTTTTGCACTCCCCGGCATATTCGACAATAAACCCAGTCCTGCTTTTCTTAATGCCCATACCTTCGGAATGTCTTTACCATATACCCTCGAACAATGCCCCGGAAATCCATTCTTTTTTAAATCTGCTTCCAACTCCAGTGCAACCTGATCTAACTCTTCCCTGGTATGAAATGCAAGTTCAACCATTAATATAGCTTCCGGATCACCTTTAATAAAGAATCGATTTTCTTTTTGCTCAATATTCTTTGCACTTAGCTCCAGAATATTTTTATCCATTAGCTCTATAGCAACCGGTGAATGCTTAAGAGCAACTAAATTGGCTTCAAAAGATTCCTCTAAAGTTGAGCAGTGCACACAAACCAAAGCTTTTTCTTTAGGTGGTAAATCAACCAAAGACAATTTAATCTCGCTTGCTATGGCAAGAGTTCCCTCAGATCCTGCTAAAAGTTTGGTTAAGTCTATGCCATCATTCGAAATTTCATCAAGAGCATAGGCAGTATTTCTCCTGGTTAGCTCTTTTTCCGGAAAACAGTCCTCAA
>JAOARS010000119.1 GCA_025210415.1 Marinifilum sp.
CGTTTACTCTTCAAGTCCTCGCTACGCTCCGGGCTTTTCGTTCCTATCCCTAACACAATAAAAAGAATTTTCAATCCCAACTTCAAATATTTAACCACCCTGTTATACCATTTTGAAAACGAAGTGAGCTATATTGAATATTTGGTATCATGCCGATGTAATAATGGTTGACCCTTTCGAATGAAATGTAGATAAGGCTCTTTTTATTATACAATCGGTATTACACTCTAAACTACCTGTTATTTTAAGAAGATAATACGGCTAACAGCCGCCTAAGGGATTGAGTTCAATAAACCACCCGTGTTATTTAAACGTTAATAACATTTTTTTAAGAACAAAATGCAATCAACCTACAATTGCCTCACCTGCTTAAGCAAGAGTCCCGATACGGAATATTTGGTAACGTTTTATTCACAAACAGATTGCCTCATTTATATACAATGGAGAGCTTTCCGTGATCATTAACTTACAATTAAGTAACATTTTATATTAATCAGGTAAGTTTTTAGCACCCAATTTATAATTATTAATAAATGCCATAAAATTTATAGGAGCAGTGGTTTGAAGCTGGCATATTTGCATTGAAAAATTGATGGTTGAAAGATTACAAAAACTTAACCATCAGTTGACTTACATGGCAGCAGAATGCCTTTTGTTTGTACTGTAAATTCAAAAAACAACAAATATTAAATCATCATGAAAAATTCAATTGTTTTTACATTGTTATTTATTGTCGGAATGTTTAGTCTGCAAGTTTTACATGCAGAAAATAACAAAGAAACCTCTTTAGTTGAACCACCTCTATTTCAGTTCGACGATTATACTTCAGAAGAAGAATGGTCTTCTATTTCTAAAAAAGAAGCAGGAAGCCACAGCCTGGGTGATGTGATAGCAAAGAAAATTTGTTTGGTAAAAAAACTTTACATCAGCCAGGACGAAGTTGCACCAGGAACCCCGGGAGTAAGAGTTTTTATTCGTAAGCCAGGCATTTACCAAGCTTATAACAAGTTGGAAAAACACTACAGAAAAGCCATAAGAAAGAATACCATTTTACTTCAAGAAGCCCAAAGTAACTTTAATCATGTTTTGGATGTGGTAATTGCCTTGCATGTGCATGAAACTGAAGATTTTGAATTGGCCTTGAAAAAAGCAAAAGGTGTTGAAAATCAGATGGAAATATTTAAGAAGACCAGGTTAACTGCTTATTAAAAGCAAGATTTAGAAACTAAAAAGAACGCTTTACAAAAATCTAAATTTCAATTCTAAAAAACGAAATGAAAAATTTATTCGCATTTTTAATTTGTCTGTTTGTGGGTGCAAACTTGTTTGCACAACAGGTGGAGTTACGAGGTAAGGTTATCGGAGAAGACGGCTTATCTCTACCTGGAGTAAACGTACTTCAGAAAGGATCAAGCTTGGGTACCGTTACCAATATTGAAGGTAATTATACCATTATGGTTGAAAAAGGTGCCACAATTGTATTTTCATTTATGGGAATGGAACCACAAGAAATTGTTTTTAACGGACAATCTCCAATCGATGTAGTTTTAAAAGAACAAAACTTAAAAGTTAACGAAGTTGTAGTAACAGCTTTGGGTATTGAAAGAGAAAAGAAAAGTCTCGGTTATACCATGCAGGGAGTTAAATCAGAAGACTTGAACAACTCGAAAGATCCTAACCTGTTGAACTCTTTAAATGCACGTGTTGCAGGAGTACAGATTACTGCAGGTAACTCGGGTGTGGGTTCTTCTTCAAGAATGATTATTCGTGGTGAGAACTCTTTGGCAAACGACAACCAACCACTTTTTGTAATTGACGGAGTACCGATTAACAACTATACAGCTCCATCTGTAACCACCTCTTCAGGTTCAGGAGCCCAGGAAGTTGATTATGGCAATGGAGCAGGAGAAGTAAATCCGGACGATATAGAATCTATCTCGGTATTGAAAGGTGCAAATGCTGCTGCATTATATGGCTCACGTGCTGCGAATGGTGTCATTCTAATCACTATCAAATCAGGCAAAGGAGAGAAAAAGGGAATTGGAGTATCAGTAAATTCAACAATAACTTTCGAAGACATACTTGTAATTCCTCCATTCCAGAACGAATTCGGACAAGGATCCAAAGGTGAATTTAGCTTTGTTGATGGTTTAGGCGCCGGTACCAACGATGGTGTTGATGAATCATGGGGGCCTGCTTTCAGCGATTTCGACAAATTACCACAATTCGATTCCCCTTCAGTTGATGCAAACGGAAACCCAGTAAGAGCCGGAGATATAGCTAGCCGTATTATAGGCTATACTGCCGATGGCAAACCAATTTATACAGCAGTTACACCAACAACATGGCAGGCTTATCCCAACAATGTTGAAGATTTCTTTGAAACCGGTGTTACAAAAACCAATAACGTAGCCTTGTCGGGAAATTACGACCAAGGAAGTTTCCGTGTTTCATACACAAACCTTGATAGCGATGGTATTGTGCCCAATGTAAATTTGAAACGCAATACCGCATCTGTAAATGTAAATTACAATCTATCATCTAAACTTTCGGTTAGAACTTTTGCAAGTTATATAGGAAGCGAGAGTGATAATCGTCCGGGTAGTGGATATGGACCAGAAAACCCAATGTATTTGTTTGCATGGTATGGCCGTAACCTAAATACAGAATCATTTAAGGACTACTGGCAACCAGGATTGGAGAATGTACAGCAGTTCTCTTACAACATCTGGCACGAAAACCCATATTTTAA